>DATJHZ010000532.1:0-5307 GCA_035493595.1 Cyclobacteriaceae bacterium
TATTTGCGTCAGTTCAAAACCATCATAGCATGAGATGATAGACATTACTGTTACGTGGATATCTGAATCAGGGTAGTAATACTGATCAGGCTCAACCATTTTCAGATCACTGAGAAATTTATGAATAGCATCTCTGATCTGTTTATCGAGACGAATTAAAAGTGTAATACCAAATCGATTATCTAAAGAAGAATCAATAAGATTATCAATTTGGTAAGTGTCCGATTTTATCTTTTGGATAGAGTCTTGATATAACTTATTGTAATGTTCAGGCAAATTCATTGTTTCAAATTACTACTCTATGACCTACTCGAATGTTCTCGATTTTATTATTAAGTATCGTTACAATTGCTGTATCACTTGCATAATATCGTTTCTTCCCCAATGGTCAACATATTTTCCATCTTTTAAACGCACAATATCAATAACATTCATCGTTACTCTTTTTCCTGTAGGTTCATGTCCCATTATTTCTCCAAGGTGTGTGGCGTTTATCGTTTTTCTTGTGGCTACTATATCTTCTTCTCCTATTTGTTCGTGAATCTCAATTGACATGTCAGGAAAACCTTTGTGCATGAGTGCCACAAACTGAACTAAGCCACTGACATCTTTGGGGAAATTAGCCGGGGCTGTATGGTTAGTGAACGTGTCTGCAACAATTTCTTTTAATACTTCTGTATTTCCTGCCTCCAGAAATTCTTTATTAAAGCGGGTTACTACCCTTTTGTTCTCTGTAATTGTCATGTGTTTTTTTGTTACGTGGTAATTTATATTTAATCTCAGCTTCTTATCGCCAGAACGAAAAATTGACCCCTCAAGTTTCCTGTAAAGGTTTCTGGATAGTGCCCTGTTACACTGAATTTATTATTTTCTGATTCTTGTCTCAACCAATACTCGAATTATTTATTACGAAAGGAACTCAATCATGTCCATCGGTCTCTATTCTGTTTGAATGATTAATCCTTCAGATAGCCTTATTTTAATTCGCATATATCAATCAGATTTTATCTGGAATGATCATCGTTCCTTGTAAATATTTTGTTCCGTAATAATGATCTATTGATTAGCTTGCCTTGATTTTTTAAAACTATGAATAAGATTATACTACTTTTTTTACTGACAGTCAGCGTACAGGTATTTGGGCAGGCTGGTAATTCGCTTACAGGTACTGTGACGGACAAAAATTCGAAGGCACTCGCAGGTGCATCCATTCACATCTTAAACACCAACAGTGGTGCAATTTCGGATAAAGATGGAAAGTTTGAAATCACCAATCTCGAAAAGGGTAAGTATGCACTTGAGGTTACAGCCGTTGGATTTGCGAGCACACAGCTTGAGACTGTTGTCAATGAAGGTTCTAACACACTGGCCATTACACTGGCCGAAAGCCTTACACAATTGGATGCTGTTGTTGTAACGGCACAAAAACAGGAAGAGGATGCTCAACGAATTGCTTCAAGCGTAAGTGTTCTTTCGTCCAAACAAATTCAGCAATATCGTATGTGGAATACCAGCGATCTTTCGGCTGTTGTTCCAAACTTATACTCAGCCAATCCGGGTGACAATCGTAATGTTACGTCCATACGTGGTATAACTTCATCATCATACGACCCTGCTGTTGCAACTTATGTAGACGGTGTAAATCAATTTGGACTTGATACATACATTGCTCAGCTGTTTGACGTAGAGCGAATAGAAGTATTGCGTGGTCCACAGGGAACATTGTATGGGCGCAATGCCATGGGTGGTGTAATCAATATTATAACCAAACAACCGACCAACACAACCAATGGTTTTGTTGAAGCTAACATTGGCAACTACGGCCAGCAGCGTTATGGTTTTGGAATCAGAACACCATTGATTCCTAATAAATTATACTTTGGTGCTTCTGGTGTTTACGATCAGACAAATGGATTCTACACAAATCAATTTAACAACTCACACTTCGACAAGAAGCATAGCATTACAGGTAATTACTATTTAAAATACATTGCAAGCCCCCGCTGGGCAATTACATTGAATGCTAAACATAACGAGAACAGAAACAATGGTACCTTTCCATTAACCGGAAGCGTTGAGGATGCTTTTGCCAATCCTTTTAAAGTAAATCAAAATGCTACTGCAAAAATGATTGACAATGTATTGAACGGTTCATTGACAGTAGCACATTCAGGTCATGGTTTAAATTTTACTTCTCAAACAACATATCAATCTAATTACCGATACTATGATAAGCCGATGGATGCCGACTTCTCTCCTATCGATGGCATTACTGTTATCAATAATTATGGTAAGAAATGGAACACAGTAAAAGTAGCAACACAGGAATTTAAATTTACTTCACCAGCCAATACTTCAAGTCCACTGAAGTGGACAGTTGGAACATATATGTATTATCAGAAGAGTCCGGTTAAACAGGCTATACGATATGGTATGGACGCTAAACCAATTGCTGGAGACTCGTTGTTCACCACTATCAACACAACAAAATCTACCAATGCAGGCATTGCTTTTTTCGGACAGACATCTTACACATTTTTCGAAAAGCTGGAAGTTATACTGGGGATGCGCTACGACTATGAACACAAAAAGTCAAGTGTAATTGGGGAGTATCAACACGATCCTGATCCAAATCCAATTGCAGCCTACACGCAGTCAGACGCTGGTACTGGTTCTTATGGCGCCCTTTCTCCAAAAGGAACCGTTGCATATCATTTAACGGATTATAGTCAGGTCTTCGGAACGTATAGCAGAGGTTTCAGAACAGGAGGACTCACGCAATTAAAACTTGGCGAACCTCTTCGTACTTACAAGCCTGAGTACAGTAACAACTTTGAAGTTGGTTTCAAGAACGTATTTTTCGATAACCATTTAAAGGCCAACGCTTCAGTTTTCTATATTGATGTCACCGATGCACAAGTACCTACTCTGGTATTACCTGATGCTATCACTGCTATTAAAAATACAGGATCGTTAACAAGCAAAGGTTTTGATTTTGAACTTGCTGCAACTCCTGTTAAAGGATTACAGATTGATTATACGTATGGCCTCACTAAAGCAACATACAATTCACTGCGCTATGCACAATATGGTCAGGAACTGGATCTAAAAGGCAAGCATCAGATTTATACACCTGCATCAACCTCCATGCTTGCATTACAATATCAGATCGGTGTTGGGCCATCCAGAAACTTTAGAATTTTAGCACGTGGCGAGTGGATGTATTTCGGCAAACAATACTTTGATCTGTCAAACACTATTGTACAATCCGCTTATAGCTTATTAAACACTCGCTTTGGCATAGCTTATAAAAATGTAGAAGTAATGTTCTGGGGTAGAAATCTTGCCGGCAAAAAATACATAGCATACGCTTATGATTATGGCCCAACACATTTGGGTAATCCTAAAACCTATGGTGTTACTGTAAGAGTTTCTTTTTAATTCAAAGTTCAAGGTTAATTAAATTCAAAGGCGCTGGAGATATCTTCAGCGCCTTTATTTTTAAAACTTAATCTTATACATTGATACTGATTTTTCTCTGCGATCGTCTGCGTATCCTTCGCTCCCTCTGCGGTAAGGAAGCTCTTTCACTCACCAATTCATTTTCTTTCTTTAAGCTTCTGTATAGTTTCCCTGTTAAACTTACCTTCTGTATTAAGTGCCTTATTTATTTTAGCGACTACCTCATCGAGATCGGTTGATGCTGAAATGAGATGTTCTATATATTCCTTTTGTTCTTTTGTAAGCTCTGTTCTTGACAACAGATCAATAACACCAAGAATGCTAGCGAGTGGTGCCCGCAGTAAGTGAGAATTAATAAACGCATACTCTGCCAACTGTTTATTCTGATGTTCCAGTTCTTCTGTACGTTCATATACCCGTTCTTCAAGGTGATCGTTATAGTTCTTGAGTTTCGTATTTTGATCTTCTATCTCTTTTGTCAGATCATGAAGTTCCATGTTCTTTAAATCGAGTCTGTCTCTCATCTTCTTTTGAGTGTAACTGAAGAATACAGCAAGAGATGAAGTTGTAAGCATGAATAAAATACCCGCAATCAAAAAACGATCAGGATAGAGTGTGATCTCATAAGCGCCTGTTGTTCTCGCAACATAAAGTCCATTAAAGACAAGTGTAGCAATGAATACCATCGTCCAGATAAGTGTTGCTCTTGGCTTAGCAAGGGGAGCCACGTATAATGGACTAATACCTATCCAAAAGACAGAGACGTGGAATGCAGTAGGATTTGGAAGAAACTGCAGCTCATTTGTAACAATAATGCCTATGAAGTAACTAGTGAGTATATACTTGTGAGGAATATTGATTAATGACAGCATCATAAAAAATGAAGATGACATCATTATAGAGGCAAATGTAAACCAGTTAAAGCTTTTGAAATCGAATATCAGCTCGAGAATGAGCCCCAGCACGTATAAGGTAAAAATGATTGCGAGGTAATTACGAAATATGATTATGCGTTGCCGCTCAGCTTCCAAATGCTGTGGTAAGACAGGATCAACAAAAAACCTTGTAAACTCCCTCATGATTAACCAATCTACCAAAGCAATATAAAATTACCTTATGGTTAAAACACGGGATTTGAAATAAAAATAACCTTGTTGTGCGTTTTATGAATTTTCCTTCACAGAACTCATGGCAGCCTGTAGTTTCTCTCGTGACTAACTTGCTTCCGTCTTAGCATTAGGCTCAATATGAATCAAGACATGCCCTAGTTCAGGAATTTCGTGTCGTAAGGTATCTTTAAGTTTATGGGCAATATCATGTCCATGTTTTACAGTTATACTTGCATCAACAATGGCGTGAAGATCAACATGGTACTTCATACCCGCCTTGCGAATAAAACATTTTTCCGTATCAATAATTCCATCTACAGTGAGTGACACTTTTCGAATCAAAATAATCAGATCGTCATAAAGATTCTCGTCCATGATTTCACCGAGCGCAGGTCTGAAAATGAGATAACAATTATAGACGATAAAACCTGAAGCAAAGAGTGCTGCCCAATCATCTGCAGCTTCATAGCCTTTACCAAAATACAATGCTATTGAAATACCTATGAAGGCGGCAATAGATGTGATGGCATCGCTTCTGTGATGCCATGCATCTGCCTTTAGTGAAGAGCTTCCTGTTTCTTTACTTCTTTTCATCACAATTCTGAAAGAAATTTCTTTCCAGATAATAATGGCTCCGAGAATTATCAGCGTAAATGGTTTTGGCAGTTCGTGTGGTGTGCTGATGTTTTGAACACTCTCGTAAGCAATAACAGCAGCGGATATAATTAAAAAACCA
>DATJHZ010000533.1:0-5386 GCA_035493595.1 Cyclobacteriaceae bacterium
AAGACACGTCGCACATTGCATCGATCTCCAGAATTGATGAAGATAAATATGTGTGGCTTGATAAGTTTACTATTCGCAATCTTGAAATAGTAAACTCCCAGAATGATGGCGGCGTTCCGCTCATCGATATTTTGGATCATACCGTCACCCCAATGGGTTCGCGTCAATTGCGTAAGTGGATGATTCTTCCACTAAAAGATCAAGCTGCAATTGAAGAACGGCTTCAGGTTGTTGATAATTTTTATAACAACACAACGCTGGCCGAAAGTCTCATTGAAGAGTTACGTCACATTTCAGATTTGGAACGTCTTATTTCAAAGGTAGCAGTGAACCGCATTAATCCGCGCGAGCTGATACAATTGAAACGTTCACTGAAATGCATTGGCCCCATTAAACAAGCTTTACTATCACAGCCTTCTGCAGAATTGAAGAAGATGGGTGACCAACTTCATTTGTGTGAGGCTCTGTTAGAAAAGATCGAACGAGAACTAAAAGAAGATGTATCCATTGCCAGTAATCAAGGTCACATTATAAAAGATGGAATTGATACTGAGTTAGATGAACTTCGTCAGATTGCTTTCTCAGGCAAAGATTATCTGATGCAGATTCAGAAACGTGAAGTTGAACGTACAGGTATCAGCTCGTTAAAAATATCATACAACAAAGTCTTCGGCTATTATCTTGAGGTAAGCAACGCTAACAAAGACAAAGTACCTGTTGATTGGATTCGTAAGCAGACCTTAGTAAATGCCGAACGTTTCATAACAGAAGAGTTAAAAGTTTACGAAGAGAAGATTCTTCACGCAGAAGATAAGTTTGTTGTTATTGAGCAGCGAATCTTCAATGAACTTGTTCGTCAGGCTGCAGATTTCATTCCGCAGATTCAACAAAATGCCAGAGTGATAGCCGTGCTTGATTGTTTGCTTTCATTCTCTATGGTAGCAAGAGCCAATCGGTATGCAAAACCTGAGATCAGCAACAGCTATATTCTTGATATCAAATCAGGCAGACACCCTGTTATCGAAAAGCAATTGCCTGTTGGCGAACCTTATGTACCCAACGATATTTTACTGGATAGTGACAACCAACAAGTGCTGATCATCACAGGTCCTAACATGGCAGGTAAGTCAGCATTGCTAAGACAAGTTGCGCTTATTGTACTGCTTGCACAGATAGGAAGTTTCGTGCCTGCAGAGAGTGCAAAGATTGGTATTGTTGATAAAATATTTACGCGTGTTGGTGCCTCTGATAATCTTTCACGAGGCGAATCAACCTTCATGGTAGAGATGACAGAGACTGCCAGCATTCTAAACAACCTGAGCGAGCGAAGTTTAATATTAATGGATGAAATTGGTCGTGGTACCAGCACGTATGATGGTGTCTCTATCGCATGGTCTATCGTTGAGTATTTACATAACCATAAAGACTTCAAGCCTAAAACACTTTTTGCTACGCATTATCATGAATTGAATCAGCTTGAAGAAGATTTACCACGCATCAAGAACTTCAATGTATCGGTTAAAGAAGTTGGCGATAAGATCATCTTCATGCGTAAATTGAAAGAGGGTGGCAGTGAACATAGTTTTGGTATTCATGTGGCACAGTTAGCTGGCATGCCAAATAGAGTAGTGTTACGTGCCAATGAAATACTTCACTTCTTAGAGAAAGACAAACATAAAAATGAGAAGGCGAATACAATTCGCGAGATACCAAAGGCAACACCACAAATGAGTCTTTTCGAAAGTGATCCGCGTTTCAAAGAAATTCAGGAAATGCTCATAAAGATTGATATAAATACCATGAGTCCGGTGGAAGCTTTGTTGAAATTGAATGAAGTAATTTCGATTATCAAGAAATAGTTATCCACAATTGATTAGTTAGATTTTCGCAATCATAAAAGGCCTTAATCGAACAAAATCAATGAAATTCCCAATTCGGAGTAAGTTATCCACAACAATTTGTGGATAACTTTCGTACTTTTGAATATAACTTTTTAAACTTATGCTATACTCTCACTCAATTGACGACAATAAGATTAGCTTATTTACCCTGTTTTTGAATAAGTTAATAAGCGGTGATAATACATATAAAACTACTGTTGATAAGGTTTTAGTTGATGTTCATGACTTAGCAAAAGGCTCAAAAAATCTTTATGAGGTTGATAAAGATAAAGTATCAATAATTATCCGCCTGAATAATAGCGGGAAAGAATACTTTGCAGAGATTAATCCATCTAAAATAACCACATCTAACTACAAACGGGTTTTAACTTTTCTTCAAGGATAAGATTGTAAAATGAAGCTACTTGAACTTCATTTTTCTCAGTTATCAAAAATCTGGAATAGATCAAAAAATAATACCTATTCTGATACATCTCGAAAATCCTATCACAATAAGCTAAAAAAACTATACGAACAGTTAGAGAAAGAAAAGCTCTCCCTTATTACAGATAAAAATGAAATTAAGGAAAAGAAAGCAATTTTGGCATTTTTCTCAGAAAGCATAGCCTTTCTTGACAATAGTACGGTTAATACTCTTCCATTCGAGCTTGTTAAATGTCTTGAAATTGCATTAAATGAATGGTTGGCAGGTGAGGATTACATTATAGTTACCTCTCTTGCAAAAGGGCTTAATGAATTCAGTTTTAATCCATCTCTTGCAACTAACTACGATCAATATGAAATCATTAGATCTAATTACAAGATAGAGTTTGAAAAGAAATTGATTCAAATCAATATTCCTGAATATTTAGTTGGAGATTACTTAGCCAATGTCATAATGTATCATGAGCTAGGGCATTTTATTGAGGTTAAATATTCTATACCTGATGTTATTCTAAAAGAATTTCTCGACGATTATAGCAATAAAAGAATAAAGGCTGACTTTCATATATATTTTCCATTTGTACGAAAAAGGTTTTCAGAGGACGGCATTTATTCTGATGAATGCCTTACCCTTCTCAAAACTCATATTGGCGAGTACTTTTGTGACCTGTTTGCAAGTCAGTATATAGATGATTCTGTAAACCATTATTTATCTTATATATCTGAAGAGAATAGTATCACTAAATTACATCCTACAACAAGAAATCGAATCAAACTTGTAAATTCATTCTTGAATAATCAATCCTCATATACTCTAGACAAAATAAAATACGCCATTAAACAATGGACAGAAAAAGACTTAACAAAGAGATATAAGGTTTTTAATTCAAATGATTTTATAAAGCTATTGCCTGTTGACATTAAGCATGAAAAAGAACTTCATT
Organism: Cyclobacteriaceae bacterium; assembly: GCA_035493595.1. Lineage (GTDB taxonomy): Bacteria > Bacteroidota > Bacteroidia > Cytophagales > Cyclobacteriaceae > DATCRE01. Next base: position 3,269 of record DATJHZ010000533.1, read on the forward strand.
ATCTGTTCATCTATGGTTGGAGTATATGGCTTAAGAGTTGGAAAAAAATAGAAAAAGAAAATAAAATGGTTCACGCACTTAAGGCTCCAAAGGTATATGAAATCTTAAATGACTTAATCGAAAAATCAATAGGCAACTATATAGTAAAAACTACATGGGAAAATGTATCTTCTAAAAAAGCAAATAGAAAAAAAGCTTAACAAAGATTTGTTTATAAGACCTCTACTTGAGGCTGATCAAATTGGCGAACTAACAGTTGATTTCAGATTAGGCTATGATTTTCTAGTCTCTGTTCAAGGTAGAGAGCCATTTATTGATGCTTCATTAAATAATGCAGAAACCTCTCGGCACACAGGGAATTTCTTCCATAAAACCAGAAGAAGACCGGGTGAAACATTTCTATTACACCCTAGTCAGACAATACTTGCAACTAGTTTAGAGTATGTTAAATTACCGAGTGACGTTTTACTGATTCTTAATATGAGAAGTTCATACTCAAGATTAGGTCTCATGATTTCAACGATAATACAGCCTGGTTATTGCGGATGTATCTCTATTGAGTTGACAAACGCAAATAAAAATCCAATAAATTTAACCGTTGGGGCTAGAGTTTTTCAAGGAAGATTTTTGCAATTAGATGGTGTTACGAATTATTTTAGTACTGAAAGAAAATACATTTGTTCCGTTCGTCCGCAGCTTTCTGCAGTAACAACTGATAGTGATTTGGAACTCCTGCATAATTATTTTTTAAAGAATAACGGTTAAGTCTAAGTTATTGTCAATATATGATCTGGTGGGTGACCGCTAAAATTTCCTTTGCGAAACTTGTTTTAAGTCGCAGATGAGTTAATTGTAGATTTACTGCTCTCCGTTGTAATCAAAATATTTTCCATTACTCACAATTGTTCGTTGCATGTCTGTTAAAGCGTTTGAATTTGTTGTTCCAGGCATTTCTTAAATAGCTGTTAATAAATAATGAAAAGCCGCAACGTAACGAACTGATTTCGATCATAATTGTTGTTATAGAAATGGTTAATTTTGTGACCGCTTTAGCAGCACAATACATTACGAACATTTTGCAAGATCATGAGTACACAAACAATAACACCTGAAGTTAGAAGCAAGCCCATCCTCAAACAGGAGATTGCTTTTGCTTTGATTCACCTTATGCCACTTGCGGCTATCTGGACGGGCGCAACATTCTTCGATTGGATGGTATGTATCTTCCTGTACATTTTCCGCATGTTCTGGGTTACGGGTGGCTATCATCGCTACTTTGCACATAAGTCTTATAAAACATCAAGATTCTTTCAATTCATAATTGCCTTCATGGCGCAAACTTCAGCACAGAAGGGAGCTCTTTGGTGGGCAGCGCATCATAGACATCACCATAGACATAGTGATACGCCAGCAGATCCTCACTCCATGAAAATTTATGGCTTCTGGTATTCTCATATTGGGTGGATTGTTGGTCCGGACTTTAAAGAAACTGATTACAAAACCATTGGTGATTATGCCAAGTATCCTGAACTGGTTTGGTTGAACAAACATTATCTGGTTGCTCCAACTTCTCTTGCTGTTTTTGTAACAGCCCTTGGCGGGATCGTTAATGGTGGAAGCATCACTACCATGTTTACACATCACGGTCTGTCAACGTTATTCATCGGGTTCTTCCTGAGTACTGTTATACTTTATCATGGAACATTCTCCATTAACTCTATTATGCACAAGTTTGGTAAGCAGCGTTATGAAACTGGTGAGGAATCTAAAAACAGTGTGTGGCTGGCTTTGCTAACATTGGGTGAAGGCTGGCACAACAATCATCATTATTATGAAACAGCTTCTCGTCAGGGATTTTTCTGGTGGGAAATAGATATCACTTGGTATACACTTAAAGCCATGTCCTGGTTGGGTCTCATCTGGGATCTAAAAGGTGTTCCAAATCACATTAAATATTCGAAAAACAAGAAACACGCTCAGGAGCTGAGAAAAGAGTTGGAAGAAGTAAGGAAATCTGCCTAGATTGCGCCCCGAAATAAATGACTCCGTAGCTCAGCTGGTAGAGCAATTGACTCTTAATCAATGGGTCGAGAGTTCGAATCTCTCCGGGGTCACCAA
>DATJHZ010000534.1:0-6495 GCA_035493595.1 Cyclobacteriaceae bacterium
TGTATAAAATTCACTGAATAAAGTCTCTTTCAACGTGCTGGTATACTGCACGGGCAAATAACCAGCAGACTTAAACGGTGCCTCCTCACCTTTAACCCAAAGCATCGGTGCCCGCATAGCATCATGATCCATACTCCATGAGCAAAATGGAATGATCACATATTTGAACTGTAAGCCTTTTGATTTATGAATGGAGAAAATCTGTACCGCATCAACATCGCCTGATAATTGAATGGATTTTTTATGCTTGTTCAATTCCCACCAATCCAAAAAAGCGCCAAGGTCATTACGCTCACGACTGTAGAAATCAAGAACCAGATCCTGAAACGCCAGCAAGTATGTAAGCTCACCTGTGTGAACACCTAACTTAAAGATTTCAATCAGCGTTTCTGTCAACTCAAAGAGTGGCAGCTTTTTCAATGCCATCTTATCTTGTGTAAAAGCATCAGGCAGGTTGTGTTCTACCATAGCGTCGCTCACAATAAAAACTTCTGAGAGTATTTTATCAGGCTCATGAAGCTTGGCATATTCAAACGCCAATTGTGCTCGCGCTATCGGGTCTTCAGGATTGAACAGATATTTCATGGCGCCCAGCAAAAGGTTTACCGTTGCTGCACCATCAAGTCGTAATGATTCGTTCGAGATCACATCATAGCGACAACCAGGTTTTGCCTGTTCAGAATTTTTATACTGAAGCAGGTGCATAGCAATCTTCTGACCTTCATCATTCTTGCGCACCAGTATCGCTATATCTTTTAATGGAATACCTTTACCTTGCAGTTGCTCCAGGTATTCGGGCACCATGGCAAGCGCTTTGTCTTTCCATTTATCATCTTCCTCTTCTTCCTGCAAAAACTCAATCTGAACAAACCCATCCTTATCTGTCTTTGAAATTTTTTGGGCCACGTCAAGAAATGCATCTTTCGGTAAAGAGTGTTCCACTTTATCTCCTACCCGCACAGCAGCCGTTTTAAAAAGCTCGTTATTAAAATCGACAACATTAACAGCACTGCGATAGTTGGTATCAAGCTCGGTAATCTCAACATTGTCACGACCAACGCTATGCTCTACGCCATTCTGTAGCAACGTGAGATCACCACCACGCCAACGGTATACTGCCTGTTTTACATCGCCTACCACTAAACTGCGATAGCCCTGATCCAAACCATTCTTCAACAATGGCAAAAAGTTTTTCCACTGATATCCGGATGTATCCTGAAATTCATCAATCAAATAATTGCGATAGAATGATCCAACCTTTTCATAAATAAAAGGCGTATCACTATCCTGAATAATGCCGTTTAAAAATTTTGGTGCATCCGCCAGCAACATGAGATTGTTCTGACTCTTGTATTCATTGAGCTTGCGCGATATATCAGCAATCAAACCAAAAGCATAAAAATTATTCAAAACCAGTTCAGCCGCCAACGCTGACTTATAATGACTATGCCAGTACCTGAGAATATCATTTAGCAAGGGCAACAGTTGATCCGTTGCCAATTTCGAAATCAGGACCTGGTGAATGGTATCTTTATCAGGCCAGTGCTTTACATCCTGAAACTCCTTCTCAATTCTTTTTCCTTTTTCTTTCTCGTCAAAATCTTTAACGCGAACTACCTTATTTATCTTCTGAAATAAATTATAAACGCCGCCGCCATATTTAAAATCGTCTGCAGTCAGTCCGTTAGCGTGCATAATAGCCAACGCTTCTTTTGATTTACCGCGAAGAAGATTGATGAATTCAAACTTTCGCTTCTTCAGTTCAGAAAGCAGCTCATTAAAAAAATCAGGATTGTCAGTGGCCTGCATCAGCTCACCTTCAATGGCTTTAAACTCTTCGCGGAATATTTGTTCGGCAAAAGCCTGTAGACCAGCGCGAACATCCCATGCCTTGTCATTCTCCAGGTTCTCTTTAGCAAAATCAACAACCCATCGCGTGAGCTGCTCATTCGAACCTAACTCATCAATCAGATTATTGATCACCTCTTCCAGCACCGCCTCATTATCAACCTCAAGCCTGAAGTCTCCCACCAGCCCTGACTCTCGGGTAAACGATCGGATTACTTTTTGAAAGAAGGCATCGATGGTACTGATACCAAACTGAGAATAGTGATGAAGGATAGCCGACTGTACTTCCTGACTATTCTGGATAAAGGTCTGATCATCAAAGCCAAGTTCTTGTTTAAGCTCTTCGGCCAGTTCATTATGCTTTCCGTTAGAGAAGGCATCGAGATAGAACAGTATCCTGTCCTTCATCTCTTGCGTAGCTTTGTTGGTAAACGTTACGGCCAGAATATGCTTGAAGTAATCATGCCGCGAAGTAAGCGCCAGCTTCAGATATTCTTTTGCCAGCGTGCGGGTTTTGCCCGAACCTGCCGAGCTTCTATAGATATGAAATGACTTGCTCAAGATTTATTTTTGATGTCGGAAGATTGACTTTTTACTAAACTTCTGCAAGTTTACTTTTTAGCGAATAACATTTTTGTATTATTCAGGTGAAAGCAGCAATCTACTCCGAAAGTATAGTGAAACAAGCTTGCAGAAATATGCCTAAATCACCCATTTTTTAGTTAAATTCAGGTAATAAAGTGTCTATGAGTAAGCTTTTAATTTTTTTTAACTCCTTTATCTATTCTTTTCCGATTCAGTTGCTAGTCAACAACATAAAGCGTAATCATGTACTCATCTTATGCTGGATTATACTCTTTGCCATGATCACCGGCAGCTTCGGTAAATACCTGGGCATACCATACCTCTTTCTTGATCCGGAATATCTTAACAAAGTTAATTTCACCAGCTTCTTTATTATGGGGCTGGCCTGCGCCGGATTTACCACGGCCTTTCAGATTACCTGCTATATCAACGATGGCCACCGTTTTTCTTTCGTAGGAACACTCGCTCGTCCGTTTGCAAAATTTGCCATTAACAACAGCATTATACCTGTCATATTCTTCCTTACCTATGTTTATGAGATCGTAAGTTTCCAGATTCAAAATCAATACTCTTCCAAAGATCAGCTCATGATGAATCTGCTTGGACTTTGTGCCGGCTATTTCATTATGACCATGATGTTCTTTGCCTACTTCTGGTTTACAAACAAAGACATCTTCAAATATGTGGTTTGCCGCATCGATGAAAAAATTAAACAAAACGTACAGGTAACACGCGCCAGTGCCATGAACAAACTGGACATTGCCAGAAAAAAGCAGGTACGTGTTGACAACTACATCGACTATGATTTCAAAATCAAAACAGTGGAAGACAATAGTTTTTACGATCGGGCTACTGTCATTCAGGTTTTCGACCAGAATCATTTTAACCTGGTAGTCATTGAACTTTTCATTTTCGCGTTTGTACTTCTGCTCGGCATCTTCAAAGACTTCCCGGTATTTCAGTTACCCGCGGCATCAAGCGTGATTATTTTTCTAACCATCTTCGTAATGATGGCCGGCGCATTTGCCTATTGGTTTGGAGGCTGGAGTGCCACTGTAGCATTAATCATCTTTCTGGTTTTAAACTACCTGGTTGGTGAAGACTTCTTCTCCAAAAAATATCAGGCCTTTGGACTGGATTATAGCAAGCCACCCGCTACTTACTCTGTAGATGCCCTGCAGAAGCAAAACTCTGAAGCTCAAATGGCCGAAGACAAAGCATCAACCATGGTGATGCTTGAAAACTGGAGAAAGAAATTTTCAGTTGACGAAAAGCCAAAAATGGTTTTCCTCTGTGTAAGCGGTGGTGGCAAACGCGCGGCACTATGGACGTTGGCAGCTCTGCAAACAGCAGACAGCATGACGGAAGGCAAGCTGATGAATAACAGCATCCTCATCACAGGTGCATCAGGTGGTTTAATCGGCGCCAGCTATTTCAGGGAATTGAAGCTTCGTGAAAAATTGGGCGAAAAGGTAAATCCGTATGCTGATTATCATCGCCAACAAATATCAACCGACAATTTAAATCCACTCATCTTTGGTTTGCTGGCCAATGATCTGTTTGTGGGCTTCACCAAATTTGAATACAACAAACATCAATACATACGCGACAGAAGTTACACGTTTGAAGATCAGCTCAACCACATAACGGAAGGGTTTCTGGATAAACCAATCAAAGCCTACGATGAGCCTGAAAAGAATGCATTGATACCAATGATCATTTTAACACCTACCATTGTGAATGATGGCCGTAAACTTTATATCGCTTCTCGTCCGGTATCGTTTATGAATAGCGACATTGAAAGTCTGCGTGGTTATCAATCTTCCAAGATAAGTGGTGCCGACTTCAGAAGATTGTTTAACGAACAAGGATCGGAGAATCTCCGGTTTTTATCTGCCCTGCGAATGAGCGCCACCTTTCCCTATATAACGCCCAACACAACGCTGCCAAGCAATCCACCGATTCAAATTATGGATGCTGGCATATCCGATAACTTTGGTCTTACAGATGCAGTTCGTTTCTTTTTCGCCTATAAAGAATGGATCAATGAAAACACTTCCGGAATCATCATCGTCTCCATTCGCGATTCTCCCAAACTTGGAGAGATTACCTCTCAACAAGGTCAAACCATTGTAGACGATATAACTCAACCCATCAGTAGTGTCTACAATAATTTTGAAAATTTTCAGGACATCACCAGCGACTTGTTACTCGGGCAGGCCCGCTCCTGGTTTAAGGGAACCATCGATAGAATTGATCTGGAGTATCAAAATGAAAATTATGTGCCTATCTTGCAGAAGATGGATAGTATTCGTCAGAATAACGCACGCGCATCACTAAGCTGGAGGCTTACTACCCGTGAAAAGCAGAACATTGTTGACAACATTAGCTCTTCCAGAAACAGAGAAGAAATTGAAAAACTTAAGGTTCTCCTGAAGTGATTCATATTTTTTAATTTACGCCGTATTGAAATAATTCATGAGAGTATTTTTTTTCTTAAGTCTTGTCATTGCCTCGCTTACTCTGATTGCCCAGTCTCAAATGCTGGATCAGGACAGCTTGCAAGCCAACCTTCACAAGGCTAAAGATGATACCAGCAAAGTCGATGCCCTCAACACCCTCGCATATAAGCATTACAATGATGACCTTAAAAAATCCATCACGTACGCACAGCAGGCATTGCAACTTTCAAAAAGCAATAACTACTTTAAAGGTTCTAAAATTGCCTATAACATTTTACGTCGTGCAAACAGACGGCTTGGTAATTATGAAGCAGCCATCCGGTTTACGCTAAATACATTGCCAATCGCTGAAAAGTTAAAAGATACAGCAGAATTATATAGCTGTTACTCAGCCCTTGGTAATATCTATTCAAGTCTTGAAAAGTATGATGAATCTAAAATGTATTTACAAAAATCACTTCAATATGGTGAGCAGATAAAAAGCCCTGGCCTTTCAGCTACGTATAATTTCATAGGACGCAATTATGGCAAAATGAAAAAATATGATAGTGCTTTCTATTTCATCCGCAAAGCACTTGATCGCGAAATAAGCAATCCACAAAAAGGATATACCATATCATACATTTACAATAATATGGCTGAAGTATATCTGAGTATGGGCAACGTAATGGAAGCAGAGAAATATTATAAGATGTCGCTAGACTTGCCAGAGGATAAAAAGAGTCCATTTGGAACCACGTACACACTTAATGGCTTGGCTAAAGTATATCTGAATCAAAACAAAACGGATAAGGCTATCGCTGTCTCTCTTCAAAGTATTGAGATCTCAAAAAAAAATTCCTACCGCGACAGGTCCAGGGAAACATATGGCTTGCTGTCTGAGATCTTTGCGAAGAGAAATGACTATGAAAAAGCACTTCACTATTATAAAAATTTTAATCTGTACCAGGACAGCATTATGAGTGAAGAAAAGATTAAGGCTATTGAAGATTTAAAAATTAATTATGAAACTCAGGAAATAGAACACGAAAATGAACTGCTTCGGAAAAGCACAGAGCTAAAAGATGCTGAGCTAAGTCAACGGGTAATTTTAGGATGGGCTTCCATTCTTGGCATTGGTGCTCTGCTCATCGTTATCTTTTTATTATATCGAAATAATAAAGAACGAACAAAAACAAATCAATTACTCAATCAATATAACCGTGATCTGGCAGAGCAAGTTTTTAGCCGAACACTTGACCTGGTTAATTCTAATAATGAATTAGTAAAACAAAACAATCAGCTGGAACAATTCGGCTACATCATAGCCCATAATCTGCGCGCGCCTGTTGCCCGAATTTTAGGTTTGACCAACATCATAAAATCACCAAGCTTTAGCATGCCAGCCGATGAAGTGATTATAGAAAAACTGAACTTCACATCAAAAGAATTAGATACAGTAATACACGATCTCAACTCCATTCTTGACATCAAAAAAGGTTTAAACAATACGCTTGAAAACATAAACCTGACTCAGCGACTTGAAAAAGTAAAGAGCATACTCCGTGATAAAATAAAAGAATCCAATACAGTTATACAGGCTGACTTTACGCAAGGCGAT
>DATJHZ010000535.1:0-27092 GCA_035493595.1 Cyclobacteriaceae bacterium
AATTGAAGTACAGGCACCAGCAGAGAAAATAGAAGACAATTCTTTCACTGTGATGCTTTATGAATTTAAAGACGGCTTGAATTCCTATTTCAAAAGTCTTGGAGAGAAAGCCCCTGTTAAAAATCTGGAAGAGTTGATAGCTTTCAACAAAAAGGATTCTGTCGAGTTACGTTTCTTCAACCAGGAATTGATTGTTATGGCTCAAGCCAAAGATGATTTAAAAAGTAAAGAGTACACAGATGCTCTCTCACAAATGCTAAAGGCTACACGCGAACATGGAATTGATAAGCTGATGAACGAGAATCATCTTGATGCCTTGATTGCTCCAACAGGATCACCTGCGTGGAAAACCGATCACACAAATGGAGATCATTATATTGGTGGCAGTTCTTCTCTAGCTGCAATAGCAGGCTATCCTAGCATAGCAGTACCGATGGGTTTTATTGATGCCCTGCCTGTTGATATTTCATTTTTCGGAAAAGCATGGAGCGAAGGTTTACTTATTGAAATTGCTTATGCTTATGAACAAGGAACCAAACACAGGCAAGCTCCAAAATATCTGGTGACGGATTGACTATTCTCGATTATGCTTATTTAAAACTTACTTGCAAAAGAGGGTTTATACTCCTAAAACATCAAATCCAATTTATTCTTGCAAAGAAATAAAGTATAATTTTCCCCAATCTCATACTTTAATTACGACTCATGTAGAAAAAATAGGAAGTTTGTTTTTACTTTGCGGAAGTTGAAAAATTACCTCAAAACAACCATAAGTACCTTGTTGTTGACAATGGGGATTCTTAAATAAAAACAATCAATACTTAGAGACGAAAAATGAAAAATACATTCAAGAAAATTTTAGAACCTTTTGTTCCTCAAGTTTTATTAAATACCTGGAGAAAGCGACAGGATAAAAAGAATTTTGAAGAATGGAAAAAAAATGGCTGTCCAATCCCTACTCCTCACTTAGTAAAACAAAATACAATTGACGAGTATCGAAAAAAATATGCTTGTGCCACTTTAGTGGAGACAGGAACATATATGGGTGATATGGTCGAGGCTCAAAAGAAAAGATTTAAAAAGATTGTTTCCATTGAGTTAGGAGTTGATCTGTTTGTAAAAGCAAAAAAAAGGTTCAGCAACGACCAGAATGTTACTATTGTTCAGGGAGACAGTGGAAAAGTGCTTCCTGTAATATTAAAAGATATTGATGAACCGGCATTATTTTGGTTGGATGGACATTATTCTGAAGGGGTAACAGCAAAAGGAGATAAAGAATGTCCAATATTCGAAGAGTTGGATGCAATATTTAGTAGTAAAAGATTGAATCATATTTTATTAATTGATGATGCACGGTGTTATACTGGCAGCGGCGATTATCCTACGATTGATAAATTGACTGAATTTATCAAGAATAAAAATGATAAATATCAAGTTGAAGTAAAGCATGATATAATACGATATGCGATTTGAGCTGCACACCTGCCCCTTACTACAAATTAGAGCAAGTAACAGGTTTCTACATCTGTAGTTTCTTGATACTTTATTTATAATTACAACGCAGGTTAAAGACTTGCATCAACAGAATGACAAGTTACCGTAGGAGCGGCTTAGTACGAAAGGTGCCGTTTTAGCCAAGTTTCCGGCTCTCAAGTAGAGTTCCTGTTTCGTATAAATTTTATTATTGTAGCAAAATTTTTTAAATGAAAATTGCCCACCTCCTAAATAAGGAAAATAATAATCTGGATCTGCTAAGAATCATACTTTCAAGCTTGGTAATCGTCGGGCATTCGCCTATAATTAATGGTTCAAGTGAATCGTGGATCGACCCGATAAGCAAGTTTTTCCCCTTCACTTATTCCGGTGCTTTGGCTGTGAAACTTTTCTTCTTTATAAGCGGACTTCTGGTAACAAATAGTCTGTTAGTGAACAAAAGCATCTCACATTTTATCATATCACGGTCTTTTCGCCTTGTGCCAGCACTATTCATCGTACTTGTTATTACTGTATTTGTTTTTGGCACTGCTATGACAAACCTCCCTCTGAAAGAATACTTCGCAAGCCTAGATAATTTTCATTACATCACGAGAAATATCTTGTTTCACCCAGACTATTACCTTCCTGGGCTTTTTGAAGACAACCGTTTGCCTAAATCCGTTAACGGATCGCTCTGGACGTTAAACCAGGAAGTTGGTTGTTATATGGGACTGCTTGGTGCGTTCCTGATATTCGGTGCTACTGGCAGGAAGTATTTAAATATTGTAATCGCAATCATCGTCATTGATACTCTATTACCAACTAGAATAATCTTTGGATGGATGGGCAACAATCCGGAAGTTTACCTGCTGCCCTTCTCCTTCGCTATGGGAGCTTTCTTTGCCGTTAATGCAGAAACTTTAGTAGTAAATCTAAAAATGGTATTGGGATTATTTTTACTGTATTACCTTTTCAACACTTCTCCATTGGCTGAAGTCATCCTTATAATTACTTCTTCTATTACTGCGATCTACCTAGTATCAACGAAATTCCTATTGAGATTTAAACCAAAATATGATGTCTCTTACGGCTTATACCTATGGGGCTTTTTAATTCAGCAAACAATTTATCACCTGTTCGGACAGATATATACAGGACTTCACTGTGCGCTGGCAATTGTCATTTCTGCCCTATTAGGACTAGTCACTTATATTCTTGTTGAAAAACCTTGCATAAGGTTTGGCCGGTCACTTATTAAAAATTTCTCTGATCGGTTTCAGCCAAAAGCGACAACTTAAATTCTTCTAACAAGCTATTCAATATTTGTGATCATAAATTATTGTTGGAGAAGAGTTCTCAACAATGAATGGCAGAGGATCTATGGTAGGATTAACCCATTCCCAACTGGAGAATCGACTAGTTAGATTGAGCTATTTTTGATTCATTGATTTCTGCGAGATATGCATACCCCTATTTTTTAGACAGACTACTATTTGTATTTGGCATTCAAATAGTCAACCATCTCTTGGGTGATGTCATGAGCATCTCCTGCATACATCAGACTACCATTACCAGAGGCACCAAAAATATAGTCATAACCTTTTTCTTTTCCGTAGACCAAAACTTCTCCATTTATATACTTCCAGATATCGCCTGTATATTGTTCTGATAGTTGTTGCCGTGTTGCTTCAGTTTGTTCCAGTTTTTCCTGTAAAATGAGTTTTGCATTCATATTGCCCATCTCAATCTGATGCGTAAGTGAATCAAGCATCGCTTTGTCTTTCTGAATAACGGCTTCCAGTTTTTTTTGTAAGTCAGCCTTACCTTTGAATTGTTCAAAAACTTTTTGATTATAGAAAAAAGCTGTTTTCTGGGGACGTAAAAAAATAGTGACATATGCGACCAGGCCAATCAGGACAATCACATTCAGACCGATGATAATGTAAACAGGCAGCTTCATTGTTTTGAATTTTAACGATACTTGTTGATAATTTCAGGAAATTTATCCAATGGTTGTACAACTAAAGTGTTTTTACCCCTCTTCTTCACGTCACATTGCATATAGATCATTTTTCGGCTAGTGGCGCCGCAAGCATCAGTAACATCTAACACAACATAATATGCAGGGTCTTTGTCAACTTCAACAACGGAAGATTGCCCAGCAGTCTTTACCTCTTCCTCTTTGGGTTGGTAAAGGAAATCAGTTTGAGATTCATTCATAATGTACCAGTGTAGAGTATAAGGTGGTCTACCTTCAGACACAACTCCATAAAACTGCACCAGACTCTGATCTCCAGTTTTGCAGGTTAAGTAAAGTGGATTAGCAACGATGTTAACTGTAACCGGAACAAAGTTCTTTGTTACGGGCTTTACATACCATTCGTACTTCTTGCCATTCTCGTCCGTTAATAAACAACTATAAGTTTGTGTTTCGTCAATTGAAAGTGTTGTCAAATCCACGCTGAAATGATTCAATCCAAATTCTTTTTCCAGGCTGAAAAAGCCAAGTAATTCTTTCTTCCAGTTAAAAAATTGAAGTGCCACAGTTTTTGAATATCCAATCTGATCCTGGTATTGCAAACTTAATATCCCGTTTCTCATCTCATAGACTTTGAGCTGATCGGCAGTGTTAACATCAATATAGTATGGCACCTTGGCAGTCATTTCAAATGGCAATTGCGCAGATGCAATACCAGAAAAAAAGATTGAGATTACCAGAACAACGAAGATTCTTTTACTTGTCATATTTTAATGTTTTGAATTCTTATATGAACTTAATCCAATGCGGAATACCCAAGGTGATAAATGACCGCCTGCATACTGATTATTATTGACCCTATAGAGCATGGCAACCTGAATAAACAGACTGCTGCTGATTGGAAGCTGATAACCCACACCAGCTAATAAACTGTGTTGCGTTTTGTTGATTGATTCTGATGTTACTCGAGCAGGATTTGTCAAATCTTCAAATTGCACAGAAGCTCTTTGGTGATAGAACTCTGCCTTTGTAAACAGACGGTAACCCAGGAGTGCATTCCATTTATTGTTTGTCTCGATAACTTTGATATTAGGACCCAAACCCACTGACAGGCTTGGTGTAATATGATAGCCTAACGATGGAGCCAGCTGAAACGTGTTGCTTTCGTTCTGTTTAAGATAAGATACAACACCATCGATAAATGCTCTATCCCAAAAACGAGCATATTTCTCGGCAACGACAGACTTTACTTTTTCTGAAGTTTCCTCTTCCTTCAATTTCAATTTCTGACGATCCAGATTCGCTTTGCGCAAGCTATCCAACCATGGATATTTACCTTCCGGAATCTGATATCCATGTATCGGTGGAAGTTCTGACAAAACATTTCCTGGTAATTTCATCGAGCCAAGATCTGGCAGGTTGTTCTTCAAATCACCCATGCCTGGCAAATCAGGCATCGTCTTTGGAATGTCATTACCCGCCGCATTCGACACAAGCTTTCCAAGCGAGGCTTTATCATCCTGTATTGGCAGGTTTGGCTCTTGAACATTCAGAGCTTTGAGCATGTCACCCTTTGACACCTCGTTGTATTTTGAGGCTAGGGTCATCAGTGTATCAAAGTGCGACATTCCCAATGAATCATAGATGCGTTTGATGATTTTATCTGAATACACTCGTTTGACGATGGGACCTTGCGGGTGAATAAGTAGTGATTCACCAACGCCCACAACCTGACTGATACTGTCAACCCGATGCTGCATTTCACTCACACCACTTGAGTTCAAACCACTGGCAACCCTACCTCGCAGTGCATCGACATTGGTTAAATCTTTCACATCAGCATCTTTTTTCAATTCAGCCAGTTGATCTTTTGACTGGTCGATTGATCTGGGGGAGCGCTCTCCATTCTTCAATTTACTTAGCTCATCGGTATTCACGCCTTGCGGGAGCTTTTCCGGTAGTTTCAGTTTTCCATCCTGGTATGATACAGAAACATCATCTGGTTTTGGTGCAGATTTCTTTAGCTGTTCACGTGCTCCTCCATTGCTAATCTTTACTAAGGAGTCTGGTACAATTGCCTTGGTCGATTTTATTTTTTGTTTAGTTTGACTCGCTATGTTCTTGGTTTTGGTTGTTACCTTATGAACATGGGTCTTGGATGCTTTGCCTTTAGAATTAATTTCATCTGAAATGCTCTTCACACGCGATGAGTCCTGCGTTTGTATTTGGGCGTAGCTCTTCAGGCTGCCCAGTGACAACAGCAAGAGGATCAAGACATGGAATATTGACTTCTGCATTACGCTATTATTTTTTCTCTAAGTCCGCCAGTTTCTTTTCCAGGGCAGTCATCTTCTTTTGTTGTTCAATAGCATACAAGGTTAGCTCTTCAACTTTAAGTAAGAGTGTTGATATCATCTGGTTGGTACTATAACCTTTTTCTTCAACTTCTTTGGTTGACGGTACGCCTTGGAGATGGTGATTTTTTGTTATATACATTTGTACCTCCTCCAGTGTTGGAAGTTTATAGTCATCATCAAAAGCATAATCAGACCACGTGCTGCTGGTGCCTTCTATCTGAAGGTCTTTTGCTCCGATCCTGCCGTTGACAGCTAGCAAGTAACTGTTTGGATTGGTGGTGAATTTTGTACCAATAGCAATGTGACCTTGTACAACCAGATCATTTGCCGCGGGTGTTGGATACGTATTATCGGCAACGAGCATACCACCTGCTTTTATATTTACGCCAGACAGAGTACCGGTAGATGAAATAGTTGTACCTGTGATGGTTGTTCCATTTACGTTTGTCCCATTTATAGTTGTGCCTGTCACCGTTGTTCCATTAATGGTTGCTCCTGAGACTGTACCAACGGCAGTTACATTTCCGGATGAATACACCGCTCCGCCAATCGAAAGTGTATTCGTGCCATTTGGCGCTATGTTGATACCAACTTGGTTGGCAGAAAAATCACCATAAATTAAAGGTGTTGGGGTGCTTGTATTGGCAATGTAAAGTTTGTTGGAACCTGATTCGTTATAACCCGCATTAAATCCGATAAACACATTAGAAGAGCCTGTAACTAACGTACTGGCACCAGCACCAGAGCCCAAAAAAGTATTCTTTGCCCCAGAAACATTATTCGCTGCAGCTTCCTCACCTATATACACATTGTTATAACCTGTAGTGTTGGCATATGCACAACCCCTTCCTATAAAGATATTATTATTTCCATTTGTATTGTTCCATCCAGCATCTGAGCCTAAAAAAACATTGTACCAACCAGTAGTTGAATATCTCCCCGTTCCAAAACCAACATAGGTATTTTTATAGCCTGTATTATTTATTATACCAGCATAGGCACCAAGAAAAGTGTTTGATGTACCTGTTACTGCGTGCCCGGCAGAATAACCAACTGAAGTATTAAAATTATTAATAGCCGCACCATTACCTGCACTAAGGCCATAGAATGTTTCTGTATTGCTTTGCTGTGCATGGCCTGTTATAAAGAGACCGTGCAACAGGATTGATATGTATATAATTTTCTTCATAAACTGATCGATTAGAGATTTACTTTTTTATTTTTTGCATAAAGTCTCGCACTGACACTAAGCTATTTTCATAATTCGAATTTACCGTCACACTTAGCAAATAGAATATTATGCATTTTATTTATCTTCCTTTATTGTGTTTCTTATCCTTCTTCAACGCTTCAATCTCCTTTTGCTGTTCGATAACATACAAGGTAAGTTCTTCAACTTTAAGCAAGAGTGTAGAAATCATCTGGTTGGTGCTATAACCCTTTTCTTCAACTTCTTTGGTTGATGGCACACCTTGGAGATGGTGATTTTTTGTAATGTATAATTGTACCTCTTCTAAGGTTGGAAGTTTATAGTTATCATCAAAAGCATAGTCGGACCACGTGCTGCTGGTGCCTTCTATCTGAAGGTCTTTTGCTCCAATCCTGCCGTTGACAGCCAGCAAATAACTGTTTGGATTGGTGGTGAATTTTGTACCTATAGCGATGTGACCTTGTACAACCAGGTCATTTGCTGCGGGTGTGGGGTACGTATTATCGGCAACCAGCATACCACCTGCTTTTATATTTACGCCAGAAAGAGTGCCGGTAGTTGAAATAGTTGTGCCTGTGATGGTTGTTCCATTAATGTTTGTGCCATTGACATTTGTGCCTGTTACAGTTGTTCCATTAATGGCTGCGCCGGAAACTGTACCATCAGAAGTTACGTTTCCTGATGAATATACCGCTCCACCAATTGAAAGTGTGTTTGTGTTGCTCGGTGCTATTACCATATTGATACCAAGTTGTTTGGTAGAAAAATCACCATAAATTAAAGGTGTTGGGGTACTTGTATTGGCAATGTAAAGTTTGTTGGAACCCGATTCACTATAACCTGCATTAAATCCGATAAACACGTTAGAAGAACCGCTTGTCGCTGTAGCACCCGCAGCAGAGCCTAAAAAAGTATTTTTTACTCCTAAAGCATTATTTGCAGCAGCCGACTCACCTATATACACGTTATTGTAACCTGTAGTATTGACATATCCAGAACTTCTTCCTAAAAAAATATTATTGTATCCAGTTGTATTGGATGTTCCGGAAAAGGTTCCCAAAAAGACATTTTGATATCCTGTGGTATTATACAAACCGCTATTAACTCCCAGGAATGTGTTGTCACCGCCAGTAGTGGTTGACCAGCCACTTTCATATCCTACAAAAGTATTATTGTTGGCAGATGTATTTCTTGGACCCGCATTAGAACCAACGAATGTATTAGCGGTTCCTGTAACCACATCTCCTGCTACATATCCTAATGCAGTATTATTCGCACCTGCACTTCCTGCATTTGTACCCAAATTTGTGTTAGTTTGAGCAACAGTTGATAATACCAGCAGCATTTGAACTGAGAGAAGTAAAATTGTTTTTTTCATACGTTATTTAATTTTGCGATGCTCAATATCAGCTAAAAAATGAATAGTCATTTATAGCTACATTTTCTAATTAATACTTGTTTACTACTCGAAAATGATTGGGAACTCTGGATTATTAAATTCTATCACTTTCTTAATTATTTCACTCTTTTCTTCATCCGTTACCTTCAGGTTTTCATAGGGTGCTTCCCAGTTCTTTATTGAGTTAACATCTGCATAAAAAGCTGGTGTCGTAGTTAATTCGCCTGCTATTTTTAATGTCCAGTGATCAAGCTCCACCAAAATATAAGATCGTGTTCCGGTAATTTTCATTTCTTATCTTTTAAAGATCGTTGTCTCCTCTTCGTTATCGCAAAAGAATTGAGTAACGAACTTTGGTCATGAGTATTTCTTTAAAAAATTATTAAGCAAATCCATCAATTCGTCTTTGATTTCATCTGAATCTAAATCTTCAAATTTATTCAGGTTAATATTTAACAAATTTACCATGCTGCTTTTTAAATCTGAATCACTGTTCCAAATTGCATCTTCACAAGACAATACACTCATAAGTAAATCCCCTTCATAATAATTGGCTTCAACAAGGGAATTTTTCTCTAATTCCGCTATTGCAATCGGGATAAGATATTTAATTCCTATATTCTGATTTATCATTATTCTTAAATCATCCAACTCGAAGTCATTAATTTTTTGTTGTCGCAGTTTATAGCAAGTCTTAATTAAAGAGGAAGAGCTCTCTGGAGCATTTCCCCAGTAGTCCATTTCTAACTGCTCCAATGTTTTAGAATTATTAACCATATAAAAATTATTCATCATCGCAGAGTATCCTGCCTCAGGGGCTCTGCGTTTCTTGATTTCACTTGTGTTATACATAGAGAGTAATCTTTATTATTGCTTTCATTTTTACTCGTTACTTAATTTGTGCATCCGACAAAGTCCCTGAGACAGGAGACTCTGCGGAGAATTCAAGAGCAACTAACATTATACTTCTCTGCATATAAAGCATTTTAAACATGTACCTCATCCCAATTATTTTGAACTCTATTAATTTCTATCGTTCATTAACTTCACTACCAAGTTTTTTTAATCACCTCGATTTGTTTTACAATCAAATCGCATTGCTCTCTAGACGTACGATATATTTTTTTATTAAACTTCATTATCCAGTTCTTAAATGCTTCTGTGGATGGGTTAGTTAAATCAGGATAAATTGGCGCTATTTCTAAAAACAATCCTTGTTCGCTTGAATAATAGTAGATCATAATATCATCTCCACTAGACAAATGATTATTAATGGAAATATCATGATCCAAATAAGGAAATGCAGAACTCAAATTTTTATGATAGATATTAAACGTATAGAAATTAAAATATAAACCTATATTTAAATTCTCAAGAAAAGGATGAAGTGCAGCATTGTTCTTCTGCATCGCAACGCAAGCATCTTGAATATCAGACAAAACAGAATCGAGAACTTCAATTCCTAATTCAACTCTTGCATCTGGTAAATGTAGACTTTTCGATACTTTAGTTAAATAACTTAACTCGTTTTTAGCACCTGAAAATTCAAGAACAAATTGGAGATTATTAGCTAATTCAAAAGTTATTCTATCATTATCCATATTACTTGTTTAATATTTTTCCTTTGATGTCCGTAATCTCATTTTCTATAAGTGTATTCCTTTGATCATGGCTAAGTTCTTTCCATGTTCTTTGATGACCATGGAATTTGCCAGGCTCCTGTTCATCTAGAACTACAAAATGGTCTCCTTCAACACTTACTCTTTGACTAAACCCTTCACGTTTCTGTTTCACCAAATATGAACCATCTAATGCTTCTTGACCATTAATAGGTTTTGCAGAAATATTACCAACTTTTTTACTTCCATGCTTAGAATAATTAGAATCATCATAAGTACCATAAGGTTTGTCAAGCTTATTAAAAATATCACCTTTTTCAAGATAGATACCTTTTATCTTCGCCATTAACTCAATGTATTTATTCTCCTCCCATTCACTTAGATGACCTGACTCTTGTAATCGTCTCTCCAGATGATCCAATTGATATTGCTCCATCTGCTCTTGCTGGAATGCACTATGACTAGCAATCGACGGATCTTCATCTCCTCCGTTTACAGGTGTAAATACAAATACTACTATGGCTGCCGCAGTCCCTCCAATAAATTTAAGAGATCTCCCCCCGACCTTAATTAATTTACCAGACGCATCAATCGCAATATTGCTAATGGTTTTTTCTAACACATATTCACTTGTTTCTTTAGTAACCACAGTGGCTGCTGCTCCTATTGCAACGTGAGGCTTTATTGTTACTTTTTCTTCAAGTCCATCCAAATCAATTGCGACAATTGGCATATTCCCCGCAAATTGATAAGGAGTATACCAAGGATAAGATTTCGTCAACGGATCCACACTCAAGAATTTCCCAATCTTCGGATTATAAATTCTAAATCCATAATCGTATTCTGTGCTTCCCCACTCTGCATCAGCATCTTTTTCTTTACCATTAAACCCATAGCGATAGGTCGCTGAGGCATCATACGTTCTGCCTGGCATCGTTGAGCCGAAGGCATAGTAATCAGAAGCATTTACAACGTTGGCCCATGTGCTGTCTACAGTCATGTTCACATTATCGGTAATAATACTGAGCACGTTGCCCAGGTGATTAGATAATTCAAAAAACTTGGAGCCTAACCTGCGTGTACCTTTTGAACGGTCGCCTCTGTAAAGTCCCAGTCTGCTGCTGCCATAGATGCTTTGCTCGCTTAGGGTGGTACCGTTATACACACCCATCACATTGCCGCTGGCATCGCGCACGTAGCGCGTGATGGTTGTTATGCTGTTAAACACTACTTTCTTCTCCACACGGTTACCGGCACCGTCATAGCGGAAGGTCATCACAGTACCATCATCCTTCGTTACTGATCTAACCTTGCCATAAGGTGTCCACGTGATGTGAGCAAACGCTTCCTGATCAGCTACTATATTACCGATAGCATCGTAGTTGTACGTACCCTCGCTGGTGCCGAGCACATAGGCATGGAGACTCTTATTAGTAGTAGTGGATGAGTTGAAATTATTACTAAAGCTAATGTTGTTGATCGCTTTTATTGTGGCGCTGGTACCGGCAGGCACATAAGCCGTGGCGTCAACTATTATGTTTTTATAGATACGGTTATCCGTTGCAATAGCCCCTGAGAATGTTTTATCCGGAAATTGTGAAAGGGGTTTTACATATTGCAATTTATTGCTGTTTGGATAGTAGGTGTAGGCATAGTTATCCAGCACAGTGTTAGCATTATCACGCCGTACAAGGCTCAGTATGTTGCCGTTGCCATCATAACTGAAGTCTTCATCATAATTAGCGGTGGCCACTGTAGTACGCGGCGTAAAGCCCGTTGCCGTATAAGTAAGACTTCGGTCTTTGATTATTCTGTTTAGCTGGTCGTATTTATACAGCATGGCCTGTACACCTTTAACACGCGCAGCATTGATCTGTCCAATCTTTTTCAGGTCTGTAATCATCCAGGCAATGTTGCCATTGTAAAGACCAGTGTTGGCCGTGCCCATTACTTCGCCATAACGGGTCCACATCTGGTCGCGTGTATCAGCCAGCACTACGCCGGAGTTTGCCGGTTTATAATCGCCATTGTAGTATCCCAGGGTAAAGGCAAACACATCGCGTGCAGCACGCAAGTTAATTCCGTTGTAACCATCTTTGGAAGGATCTGGTGGCACTGACGTGGCTGGTAGCAATGCTTGCCCCGTTGGCATATTTACACCTTTAAGCCAGCCCTGAAGTGTGTAGTAATAGTCAAGCCCCTGTACGCGGTATTGGCCTAACTCAATGCGGGCAAGCGGACCGTGCAGGTAATATTTGTAGCGGGCCTCGCTGTCCCAGATATAGCCATCCGTTGAGGTGAGCACTTCCGTGAGGCGGTTATCAGCATCGTACTTATACTGGTGTATGAGTTGGTCGCTGTTGGCATACTGATACAATACGTAGTTAACCTTGCCGCTGATGAGATCATAGCGGTAATCGGTACGTTTGTTTTCTAGCCCAGTGATTTGTTGCAGTAAGGATTTAACGTTGCCGTGAATATCGTAACTGTAGTAAGTTGCCGTAATGTCATTGGCTGCCGCGCCTTTATCATATACTTCAACGTACGACACCCTGTTTCGCAGATACTCTTGTAAAAAGGGGCCATTACCAGGAGGGTAGCTCGGTGGGGTGGCGTCAGCAAAATCGTAATATGTATGGGTAACATCATTAAGTACGAGTGTAGCAGTCGCCACAGGGAAGTTGATGTTATCGATGTTGTTCAGCAACGTAGCAAGATTATCTGGCTGAATCACATTCAATTCCCCTACTTCGATGACCCGTCCCTGATTATCGTATTTGCTGTAAGAGTAATTGTTATCGATAAACTGCTGGGCATTTTGTGAAAATTTGAGCTGCCCTTTAGTGTTATAATAGAATGTCGACTTTCCGGCATCGGGTGTAGTCTGGAGAATGAGTTGATTAAGCGAATTATACTGATAGCGGGTTATCAGAGTATGAGCCGGAGATGTTTTAGTACCAGCAAGAAACTGCGTTACCTGGGTATTATTCAACGGGTTTACACCTTCAGGTGGAACAGTCTGTACCAATTCGCCAGCCTGGTCGTAGTAATACAACGTATATTGATACTCACGTGAATCAAAGCTGAACGACGTTGTCTCCACTGCATTTGAAAGACAGTTAGTACGTTGGGTGTTCAGCAGTTTAGAGGTTTCGTCATCTATAATGTTGTCGGTAGCATAACCAATCAGAATGGTTCGTTCAGCTGCGGCTTTGATCTGGCAGTTTTGAATCGCGTCGCTGAAGGCCTTAGCCACATTTGCGTTCCATTGCGAGAGAGTGGTATTGGTATTGTCATAAGCAGTGCAAACCGCAGGTACGTTAAAGTCGGGTGATTCACCGGATACCACTTCTGCTAGGGTGATGTCTTTCAAAGTCACCGACTGATAATCACCGCTTACATTTGCCATAGAGAAAACAAAAGTGTTACTCACCTGGGTAGGTCTGAAGTCTATGGAGATATAATTGTATACCTTGTTATTTAGACCTGTGCCTATCCAAGCCTGATTGCTGGTAGTATTAGCAGATCCAATATAGATTGGGTCAATAGTAATTGGGACTCTCGGAGTGCTACAAGTCGATCGGGCGGCCATAGTAGCACCACTGCCATGGGCAAAGTCCAGGAAAACCTTCCCTACGAAAGGACTTGGTGTTGTGGGTACCAGATCACCACCTGCTCCGTTTATATAATTTGTACCAGGCAGGTATGCAAACCGAATCCGGTAAGTTTTACCAACCTGCAATTGTTTAGTGAGATCAGGGAGGGTTACAGTAAGTGACTGGTCTGAAGTACAACTGGCTGATATATTTCCATTGTTTACGCTAAGCGGTATCAAATCTGATCCTGCCTTTGTTGTGCAGGAAACAGGATCTGCTAATGCAACACCACTTAGGGAGCAACCATTGTAATTCGCAAGAATGCTGTTAACAGCAATAAGATTCGAATTCGTAGCAAGATCCTTGGTCATGATGATATGAAAGAAATTATTCGGATCACTGTTAAAGTAGGTAGTAAGATTACTCCATATACTGGTTGAGTCAGCAGTGGTAAAACTCTTGATACCACAGGCCCACCTGATACTGTAAAGAGCCGAAAGCAATTCTGGATCAGACACATTAGATTTCCAATAATAAGGACTGGTAGCTCCCCAGGCATTAACGGTAGGTTGATTCTGGTACGGATCGCCGTTCAGAGCAAGTCCCTGAGTTGACTGATTACTCAGTTCGCTATTGACCAACGCACAATTTGAAGCGGAATATTGTGGAACGTTATTAAGTTTCAAATTTCGCTTTGCCTCCAGATAAAACATTTTAAACAGTGTCCAACGTTGCTTATCAATTGCTGCGTTGTAGTCAGCCGTTGTCATACTTGCTTTCTTGATCATCAGATCATAATACAGAACATGATAACCCACTGCGTTCTGTCCATTGTAGTTAATATAAAAGGCAGTATTTGTAGGGCTTGGGTCAGTAATGTTCAGAATGCTTCCCTTAAAACTCTTATCAGGAATGCCATCACTATTCGAATCAAACTGAATATTCGGTAGGGTTATGTTATTCAAAGCCGTTTGCATTTGGGCAATGTAGCTGTTACCCGAAGCGCCAACTGCGAAAAATGGATCCGATGTAGTGGTCACTGTTGCAAGGTTATTGTAACCTTTTGCTACCGCTTCAGTCCATGTTGTAACAAGTGCAAGCTGTTTGTCAAAAACCTCACTTTGCTTGTCAATGATGCAATACAGGTTATACTTACACCCTTTGCCTGCGCGCGCAATCACATTTTGCAGGGTAACGGGTATACCATCGGTCACAAGTTCGTCTGATATGATTTGATAAAGATTGTTACACTCCTGGTCCGCTACATCAACAACAATATCCGACAACGTAGACGTGGTCGGTAAAGTGGTACAAATGGTACAATTATCAATATCATCACTCAATGCGGCAGGGTCGTTGAAAGCCGTTGTCATTGCATTAATTTTTGCTGTAACCGCCGGGTCTTTTAGTACCTGTGTCTTAGCCAGATCATAGGTATATTCTGAAGGGGTAAGCGTTTTCGTTACCGTGTAGTCACCCAGATTGCCCAGTGTTACGGGAAAGGTGATGTCAACCAGCGTAGTCAAAGCACATGCCGGACTCAAACCGGTTCGTAAATAACTATAGACATCCGTTGCCTGATTCCCCGAAATGACGGTCGGTGAATTGATGTTAACTAAGGCACCATTCGGATCGGTAATGGTTATTTTCAAATCATAAGTGCAGGTCACACAACCCCCGTATGACGGGGTCCATGACTGTGAAGTAAGTTTATAATTAAAGTTGTAAAGCGTATTGACCGCCGTATTCAATATCTTATGGACAGTTTTGCTTACGCCACTACCTTTCACATTTTCAGAACTGATGTCAACAGACACTGTTCCGGTACCAATATTTTTAGGCAGTATCTCCAGATTTACCGGATTGATCCCCGCCAGAGCAGTAGCAACAACACGTCCTTCCTGATCCAGGTAAGAGACACTCGCCTGGCTATTGGGGTCAACCACAAGGTTCTTTTTGTAATGCGTAACATTTCCAACGTTGGTACCAAAAAGTCTGATCAACTCGGCCGGTGTAGCATTGCCATAATAAGTTTGTACAGGGCGTCCAGATCCATCGAGCCGAAATTCCTTCCCTACCCCGGATTGCCTTTTTACCCGGCCCGTACCGTCATTGGTATACTCAATCTGGCTATAAACAAATCCTTCCGCATCGGGAATATAATCTTTGGATAGCCCTGGGTTTGATGACGAATAATATTTACCAGCACCCCCTGTGCTGTTAACAATACTATTTACCAACGTTCCGTTGTCATAGTGAAATTTAGTACGAGTACCTAACGTGTTAGGAGCAACGGTGTTGGTACCATCTTGAGTCAGGAAGGGATTTAGGCCTGGCACAAATTTCATAGGTGGTGTTGGCATGCCTCCTACAACAACAATTTTTGCACCCGGAGTGCTCATGGCGGTAGCAGTGTATAGCGCAGTAGTGGACGCAAGCGTAGAGGTATATATTGTCTGGTTGTTCAATTTATAGACCACCGTTGTACCCGTACGTAAAACTGTTAAGATGTCGTTGACTTTAATAGTTTGAGAAGTTCCAGCAACCAGTGCACCATTTTCATAAACAGATACCGTTGAGCCATTCAGGTAAAGTGCATATTTAATTGCTGTATAGGTCTGGTTCGAACTGTTGACCGATAATCCGAAGGCGCGAAGAGAAGTTATCTCATCAACTTTAACCTGAGCGAATCCATCAACATTGGCGGGCATTTGTTCAACTGATGTACTTCCGGCATTCCATCCGGTTGCAGCCGTGTATGATTTTGTTACCGTGCCTCCATCAGCTAATGTTAAGACCAGATTTTGCCAGGCAATCAGGGGAACAGGTAAAATGTCAATGGATTTTCTACCTTCATAATCGTAACGAGTCTCACCAGCAATGGTGATATCCTCTGAGCTCAGGTTCGTTAACGCCTGTCGACTACGGAGTGTTCCATCATAAAAGCTTACAACCTTCTTATACTTACCTTCTTCAGCAAATACAGATTGTGTTTGCCAGTTCATATCCCCTTGCCTGTTTGAAAGTATAATGGGAGAAAAATAAGTCCATGTATTTCCTGGTATGCGGTGGTCTGGATATGCAGGGTCATAACCTACCGAACGAACCCTATACCAAATTTTCCCCGAGGGATAAAAAGTTGAATGCGTATAATTTTTTGCTGTTGTTGTAATGCGGACTGGCTCCTTGAATTTGAATGCGTCTGCATTGGTGGCAAAGCTCGTACCGACAAGCTCATAGTTATCAATGAAAACCCATTCAACATCATAGCCCATAATACTTTTCTCATCACTGGCTGTACCAAACGCCCACGTGAGGAATGATTCGTCATTACCATTGACAACGTTGAAGTTAAGTGTGGCTGCCTGATTGAAGGGATCCTCAATCTTATGAAGCAATACCTTCAGATAAATATTAGCCTGTGGTGGTACAGTACCTGTACCCAGACTTTTTGTAACAATCTTGAATGTATAATTTGCACTACAAGCAATTGAAACATCGTGAAAAACGGTTGCGAGATAGACAGGATCGTTGCGCGTCATTTTAATACTCAGCACCTTTGGAGCGGCCCACACCTTTGCTCCACTATTCAACAGATCAATAGAAAGATCTACATTCCAGTCATTTAGTGTCTGAGTATCTCCCAGTTCATATACAAGCTGAAAGCCTACATAATAATTTCCACCTGTACAGCTAAACACATTAAAGGTAGAGTTAGCAGCCAGTGAAGTAAGTGCATATTGTGCTGGTGTTCCGTCCAACGGGATCGGCCGTTTTGATGTAGGATCTGTAACAAGAGCTGCAGGTATGGTAATTTCCTGGGCTGATGAAACCAATGGCGCAATACAGCAGAAAACAAGAATTAAAAAAATATATCTTTTCAAAGGGATCATAATATTGAAATATGACGAGTTTTTTTGCATACCACTTAATGTCTTTATTGCTTACTTGTTTTCCATTGCTACAGCGAAGCCCGCAAAGGCACCCACAGCTTTCCAATTTCCTTTTTGCTTTATAACGTATCTGCTTTCTTCAAACGTATCAGGTTCAAACGCCGGATTTGTGTCGGCCTCGAGAAAGTCTATTACTACGTGCTGTTGCTCCCGGTAACCATACTCTACTCGTGTGAGCATACTTGTTTTTTGATTGATAAATAAATCAACCTGCTTAATAGCACCCTTCTTTTGAAAAACCCTGTAATGCTCAATATCATCTTGTATGCCGATCATTACAGGTTCATCGTAGAACGCAAGGATACTGTCCATGTTTATACGATAAAGTCCCTTCTCAAATTCCATCTCACCTTTTATGGAGCGATTTGTACATACAATTTGTTTTGACGCTTTATCGGCAACAATGATGTAGTTAGAATTCATCAACATGCTCATAGCTCCAAATTCATACTGATAGTTTCTATCTTTCTTTTTGATATCAGCATTAATTGAATAGGTTGCATTCGAGGTCTCGCCATCATCAAAAACCTGGATCGCCATTCGCATATGTAAATTGATAACCGAAGCATACTTTTTGCTTACACCTTGCATCTTTTCTTTAAAAGACTGGCCCGATGCAAAACATGAGAATGCAATCGCCGCCAATAATAGGAGAAAGCGTTTAGTAAATGATCGTAGTATCATTGAAGTTCTGATCATGGCTGCTCTTTCTGATAAGACAGGTTTTCCGTTATAGTTTTAATACCATCCTTCGTTTCTTTCTTTGTCAAATACAAACTTCCCTCCTTGTCGTAGTAGAAGTACGATGCGAAATTCTCTTCATCCAGAATTGCGTTTAACCTGAAGTTATCCGGATCATAGACATAAGTCTTCATGTTTCCGCTTTCGGGTTGTAGTCTGATATCATCATACCATGCACCTCCACTACCAGGGCCGAATGTTACATCCACATAACTTGCTGTTGACGGAAACGAGAATATTCCCTGGAATTGTTGCCACCCTTCAATTACTGGTCCGGCAGGAGCGAATATTGGAAAAACTTGTATACTTGTGCCATTGTTAGCACGGGCAGTTACTGTCATTCCAAGGCTACTGCCAAGATTGGGCGTAACCGGATTTGTTCCTACAGAAACCCAGCCACTCACAAAGTAATTTTTTCCTGGTACAAGCCTTAACTGCTCTTGCTTAACACCTGTGTAAGGTGATGCAGTGGTCACCTTTAAACTCCTCTTACCGGAATGAGCGAACGCCGCATCATATGAAGGATTTATGTTTGGATTAGCTGTATTCTTTATCCGCAGCATACCTGACCACAGGCCGTCGCTGGGGGCATTTCTTAATACAATCGATTGGCTCGTACTATTGGGATCACCTTGCATACAGACGATCTGGTTTCCCTGTGTATAGGTACTTCTGCCGGTGCCTGATGCATAGGGCTTATCCGTTGATACATCAACATTTACAATGCCGGCAAGCTGTGCCTGAGTGGCTTCCACGATGGCCATGTAGCGATCGCCTGAGCTGACTTTATAATAATAATAAGCCGGGATTGAACCTGCCATAAGTGTCCAGTTGCCTGGAGTCACATTCCCGGCAAAGGCTTCAAAACTCGTAAATGCCATTTCGTCATTGCGCATATTCACACCGTTGGCTATTGGCAACTGACCAGCATAGTCGTAGATAGCACCAGAATAAACGTCAAGCACATCTTTGCTTTCAAGTTCAAAACTGTAAGGGCTGTAGCGTGTAATGTTATCAGCCTTGATCCAATTTGGGTCAGCCCCAATATCTGCATACTGCCAATTGAATTGGTCGAGCGTAAAAGTTCCGTCTTGTGATATATCTGTTGTAGAAGACAGCTGCCTGTCTTTTTTATAAACATGAGCGCCATTATTTCTCCAGACACCTTGAGCTCCCATGATAAAGCTACTTCTGGCATCCAGAGCATTATCGGGCTGGCTCAGTGGCCAGGAATCTGAATAGGTAGAGGCAGCTGTAGATAACACCTGGGGACGTTGGTCCGTTGGAACATTAACAGTC
Source organism: Cyclobacteriaceae bacterium (assembly GCA_035493595.1). Lineage (GTDB taxonomy): Bacteria > Bacteroidota > Bacteroidia > Cytophagales > Cyclobacteriaceae > DATCRE01. Next base: position 19,629 of record DATJHZ010000535.1, read on the forward strand.
TGTGATGCTGTCCATGTACTGGGTGCAGTATAGGTAACTGTTCTCGTTGCGGTAAGTGTCTTGGCACAAATTGTACAGCTATAGTTTACCGTTAGGCTTACATTGTAAGTGCCTGATGCAGGGTATGCATGCATGGGGCTGGGGTCATTCGAAGTCGTTCCATCACCAAAATTCCAACTGTACGTTGTTGTGCAGTTTGTAAACTTGGGAACTGGCGCACCGAATTTTATAGCACATAAAAACTGGGTTGCGTCAGTTATTGCCAGCGTTACGTTATTTACTTTCGAACAGTCATCAATAGTCAACGAATTTGAATAGCTAGGACTTACACATGGTATCTGGGGTATTACTTTGCATGAAATATATGAAGTACCAGCGTATGGCCAGCTATTGGAAGACCAGATTAACGGGTCAGAGCTGGTACTCGCCGGTGCTGGTGTACCGTTAATAAACCATTGAATGATAGGATTTGAGCCCGCCCCCGAAATAACAGCTTTTACCAATATCGGCTCACCAACGTTCACAACTCTCTTAAGCGTTGAAATTGAAACAGTTGCTGGTGGAGGTTGCACGGTGTGAACGGTAACATAATTTGAAGTTACCCAGACTGGCTTTGAACAGGTCTTACTGGAGGAAAATTGAACGTGAACTTTATCGCCATTAGTAAGTGCGGTTGCGGTATAGGTAGAGCTGGCTCCGTACGCTACTTGCAGATCATTAACGTACCAGCTATAGGTATTACCGCTTGCTCCTGCATTGGTAACCGCAGTTGTAAAATTAGCACTACCTGATGAACCACAGAGCAGGATGTTGTCGGCAGCAAGACTTACCGTTGGTGCCGTAACAGCATAAACGGGGGCACTCGCTGCGCTGGAGGTCGAACCAGAACTGCCATCATTACATGTCCAACTTGCTGTGGCGCTATAATTTCCCGGAGCTAGAACTGTAATGGTAATCGATCCAGTGGTTTGAGATTTAGTTGTATAGCTTGGGCCACTGATACTCCATGATGTTGTTTTAAGAGAGGATCCACTACAAGCACCACTAAGGAAGAATACAAGATCTTCACCAACGCAGCCCCAGGAAGATGTTGTAACTGATGCCTGGGCACTCGCCATGTTAAAGGACATAAGCAAACCAAATGATGCAAACAATAAATTTCTAAGTGTTCTCATACTTAATTTTATCTTGGAACAGTGATTGACTTGGTTTTCGTAATTGGTGTGCCAGGAACTGATGGGTCTTGCAGTGCTGTAATGGTACCTGCCGCTGCTGATAAAATATTTCTGTATCCTGATCTAAAAATCAATGCATTATAATCCGTGGCGCTAAGCGTACTTTCAGTGGTAAAAATATCATCACCATCAAATTTTCCTGTATATATCACTTTACCAATTGCTGATGCATAGGTATCATAAGGATAAAGAATAATTTCATCACCTGGCTGCAGGGTTCCATCCGGTAATGCCGTTGTGAACCGGTACAACTGTGGTTTATACGGATCTTGCTTTATAGCATTGATTTCAAACGTCAGGCCCAAATTCTGATAAGCAGCCCCCATACCCTGGTACTCAAGATATGCCGGCTTTGTATAGCTATAAACTGGTTTATCAAAATCATTCGTTACGGTAGTAAGTACAACATTACCGGTAAGTTTATCCCATTTTACATTGGTAGTCTTCACCAGAGATCCGCCATCATACGCTTCAATGCTCTGCAAAATTCCACCTCTGAAAATAGACTTGTTGGTAACAGCGCTTCGCAATCGGGTTGTGCTTTTTGAAATGCTTGGCCACACGGTTGGCACTGGTAATGGTATGGCTCCAAAGATAATAGGTATGTATACAATGTCTGTATTATAGCGCGCACCACCGCCCCATGCATTGTCTTCAAACTGTCTCATGTCATGAAAGAATTCAGTTTCCTGATTGAAATAGACAGGGTTCTGTGTAACCGTTAAACCAAGCGTACCATCGCCGTTATCATACATTAAATTATTCAGCATGGAAACTTTATTCTTACCAACAACTTTTTGATCTGTCAGATAATTATACTTCACCCACGAAATCGGATCTGATTCAAATGTTCCATCTGTGGCCTGTCGATAATTACTTACCATCTTTTGCTTGCCATGCATATCATTTGTTACAATGCAGTATCCTTGTGAGGTAGTTAGTTTGGTAATGCTCAAGCTCCCCAGAAAAGGTATTGGTACCGATAACTTGTATTGCTTGTTTGATTTTTCAGTTTCATCGGCAGTCACCGGGAAATCTTTTGCTGTATAAAACTCATGAATTGTTTTTCCTGACGTACCATATTGTGCTGCCGATGGAAACAACGATTTACTATCAGACAAAGTGGTATTCAAAATCGGCCGACTTGTTTTTGAAGCTGATGCCAGGCTCATAACCGTAACCTTGCTGTAGCCAACCTGTGCACCAGGATAATAGGACTCATTAACCGGATATTCAAAAAACAGATTATTACTGCTTCGCATAGGAATTGATTGTGTATACTTCTTACCATAATGCAACGCATTCTCATCACCTCCTACAATTGGTTCATACGCAGCCACTCCACTACTGATCGTCTGCCCATTCTCAATTGTTGTATAGTCATACGTTTGACCATAGATTCCTTCCTCGTCCTGTGTCCACTGGTCCTTCATAGTGATCTGCTTCACACGAATTCCTCCGCCATACTTTATTTTATCGGGCGAATTAAGTCTTATCCATGAAGCAGGGAGTGTTGAAGTTGTGAGTGTTATATACTCGCCCCAATTCTTGCCATCACAATACGCATTGAATCCTTTAAACATTTGCATAATCTGAGCGCCAAGGCCACCCATACCTTTTATCTGGTCAGCCTTACCGCTATCAGAAGTTGCCCGACTCATTTTTTTGCCAGTGTTAGCTAGTTCAGGTTGGTTTGTTCTGAGATGCTGCCACGCTCTGAGTGCAAAAGGATGATAACCTTTTTCAGCCTTCAAGGTAAAATAGCCGTGAGTATAATCAGTTGTTGTTCCATCTGACAGCAAACCCATGGGCGCATTGGCATCTATATCTGCATAACCGGTAATATATTCATCAAATGATTCTCCAGAACTTCTCAGCTTCATCAATAACTTAAAATAAAGCTGCCATGTCTGGGTATCAATATATTTCTGAACCTCCGTTGTCTGGTTTGCAGTTGATGGTATAGTCTTCTCGAGTTTGAATCTAACCTTCAGCATGGAATGATCACTGATATTCATAGTGTTTGATAGACTGGTAAGCGGATCAGTTGGGTGGATCAGTGGCGTCATTTGCATGGCTGTTTTATTCTGCACATAGCCATAGTCATCGCTTTCATAATCAACAGTAATTTTACTTCCGCTTGGCAGTGTGATCTCATTCAGACTCCACGCAGCAGCGTTTGCATCCAGCGTCGCTTTCTGTGATGGATCCTGGATTAGGTAGGGACAGTATTGATACATCAACTCTCTGCCGGTGCTGGTATCAAAGGGTTTGTAATTACCCCATCTGTCATAAGAATGCACATCATATAGAATTGGAGAAGTACTTTCATTGTTATACTTGAACGCGTATGGGTTTAAAGAGCCCTTCTTGCTATTGCCATATTCAAACCAAACCTTCTTTAGTGTAAGTTTACCGTGACTTGCATTGTCATCTGCACTGGTTATAGGATCTAGTGACGTTGCCTTATCATTGTTTGGCGCCTCACCACACAAAGCGTAATTATAATCGAAACGTGTAACCTTGATAGGAACTTGTGGAATACTTGTATAGCCAGATCGCGTATAAAGGCTAATGCTATTTAAAAAGTAAGAAGGTGAGTTAGGATCAGTTTGTGCGGCATCCTGTAGTTCTGAATTTACACCTTTCCCATCGCGGCGTTCTAAGATGTCAAATTTTGCAACATGAGATTTAGTTTCGGCCAACGCCAGATACCACATCTCTTTCTCACCATACACATAACTACCCCTATCGTCCCGAGGATCGGATTTCCAACCCTCCTGAAAGTGAGCATTGGAATAGGGGTCTCTCCATTTATAAGTTGGTGAAGTTCGTTTATATGTAAATTTCACCCAATATCCCAGGTCATTTTCATCAACACCATTATCATTAACGTCTACATAATCAGGACCCAGAATGCATGTGAGCAAGTGAGAATGCGCGTATGCAGGTAACTTCGTTATTTTTAGGAATTCGTCCGTGCTACTAAAATCATGTTTAGGATCTCCTGTAGTATTTACTACATTGGTTTGTGGCTGTCCTGCAGGTCTTGATGTACTGAACTCTACTTCCTTTTGTACAGTGTTGTAAGCTGGTAATGCGTAGACATACCGTAATCCATCGGCCGTTGTAGCTATATGGGCAGCAAAGTGATCTTTAAACGCTGCATTCCTTGTGTACTTCGTCAGCGTACCTGCTTCGTTAATGAAATTTACTTTTAAAAATGACGTCACTTCATTTCCATCACTTTTTAACACTTCTGCATTGGTGATTGAACTTATAGCATTCGTTCTCGACTTTCGAGTTCTATTGTCCAATGCATTAGCTGGAGTGTTTAGTGTGTTTACAACACCCTGATCCTTATACTCCAACGTAGAACTTGCTTTCGCTTTATCGTTTGAATCAATTAACTGCACACGAACTGCTCTGTCACCACCAATATTCGTCAGAGCGGATGTAGCTTCAACACTCGGTTGTCCATGCACTTTAAAATACCACGGCTCATATGCATCCCACTTATTTTTCTTCTGAAATTCAGTAGCTCCTAGTAGGTAATTGTCATCAGTCCATTTACCTGAAGTTGATTTAGAATAATTAACATTAAGGTTAACACCAATGTGCGTTGCGGCAGGTCCAAGATCAACCCCCACTCCTACAGCGGTTGAAATAGAAGAAGTCTCCTTGTCATAAACAGCTCCGTAGTCATTTCGCATCGGACGATACATCATACCAATGCCTTGTCCGGTTACGCTGTAAATATCACTCGTTAACGATGGTAATGCGAGGTTTGATGATTCCTTACTTACAAGTCCATCTTTTTCTCGATTAAAATCCATGATATCACCTGAACCTGCATTCTGGTAATTCATAAATCCGTACGCATTGGTTGTTACATCTTTATTATTATTAGCCAGCCATTGTTCGGTATAAAAACCTGAAACATAAGCGTCACCAAATATACCCCACCATGACCCACCTACTTTGAATGTAGCAGAGAAGTTAACATTTTTCATAGGCATAGTAACCTGGGGTGTGTACCCCGGATGCGCAACCGATAGCGAAGATGAGAGTACTGAGCTGACATTTTCTCCCCAGACTTTTTTCTGTTTACCTTCAGGTCTCTTTATTGCAACACCCTCACCGTTCTTTACGCCTTTTGAAAATTGATATGAAATAGTAGAAAACCCTTGCTTTGAATTGTAACCACATCCTAAACCAAACTCACCAATCTTACTTCCTAAACTCAATGATGGATTTATACCAACGCCGTCCTGTGAATCAACGCTCAATCCCAGACTTAAGCCACCAGTCATACCTTTTCCGGTTTCTTCAAATCCAAGCGTTGCGTCAATACTGTAACCTAAACCTCTGTAGCTGTTTTGGTGGAACCCCAAACCCAATCCGAGGGCAGCGTCTCCTCCAAATAATTCAATAGTAACACCCAACCCTAGTCCCACAGTAACATTTGGATCGACTGATATTCTGGTAGTTACACCGTCGCCATTAAATTCATCTGGCAGTCCACGCATTTGTCTCGTTATGGCACCTGGCTGGAGTGACCACCCTAGGCCCACCCAACTTGCCTCCTGATCCATTCCAATTCCTGATTGATATGAAAGGTTGAACGGATACCCTCCGTTTGGTCCAGGTAGTTCAAAAAGGGGAATATTGTAGCTAAAGTCTCCGGTAAAAAGATCAACCATATCGCTGGTACCCGCAGGCTGGAACGACTGAACCTCAGGTTGGCTAGGCCCACCAGTTAGTGCATACGCAACATGGGGAGCAGCCATTTGCAATAAAAGACTGCCTAAAACAATCAGCGAGATGAATCTGGCTCTACGCCTTAAACTTTTAATCATAACTTTAGTGAAGGAATATTTACTTTAGATATTTTAATCGCAATGGGTAATGATCCAAAATAGGGTGAATCAATTATTAATTTTGCTTCCTTGATTTGTTTAGATGCAGATTTCTCAAAGGCCAGAATGAATGTTCTTTTGTGTAATACATCCGCTTGTTCGAAATGATATAAGACACAAGGATGTTTTTCATTTGCTTCCTCCAAGAAGATACCATCCTGAAATAAATAAGAGAAGTAATAAAGCCTTTGTTGTTTTTCGACCACGTTTGATACATGGTATGTCATAAAGTCACTAGTAGAATCCTTGAGATGGATTTGTAGAGTGAAGTACTCTAAGCTATCATCGAAATTGAAATCATTCCGTAGAATTCGTATAAAATCGCGAGGTTGATACTGGACATCAAACAAATATTCACCGAATTTCTTGTTGACATGCAAACCATTGTTATAGTCCAAGACCCAATGAACGTACTCGTCTTTACTCAATGAATTTTGACAACCAAAAAAGGAAAATACCGAAACAATCGACGAAATTACAAGATATTGGGCCTTTTTTGACATACTAAAATTACGAAACGCGGACGTATAAATTACGCGGGCGTAAATATATTGATTATGTCTAAATCTAAATCAAGATTATAAAAATAAAGTTAAAGCAAAGGCAGGAGGAAAATTTAAGAACATCGAAATCGAGAGCGCCACAAAAAATGTGGCAGTGATAACAATTTAGACTCTTGACATGAGTAACATTTGGGTATTGTACTACAGCATATAGAGATCCGGTAGATAGCTCCAAAATATCTGGTAACGGATTAAATTAAATCATGTTCTTTTATAACTCGTAATGCCTCAGCCACACCCCAGGCCTGAGCCACACATCCTCTTGGATTATGCGGAGCTTCTGCATCGAAGATTTCAGAAACACTTCCAAGACATGCTTCATCTAAATGAAGTAGAAATGTTTTCAACAGTTTTGTTGCCTCAGCTTTTGAATTCTTATTAACATAGAGCAACGCGTCGATATAAGGACCGATAAGAAAACTCCAAGCGGTACCTTGATGATAAGCACCATCACGCTGCCATATACTGCCTCCATAACCCGGGCAATAACCCTGACTTGTCGGCGCAAGACTTCGCAGTCCTCTGGGCGTTAGTAAATTTGTTGTGACCTTGTCTAATACTTGCTTTGCTTTTGCAGATGAAAGTAATGGAAACGGAAGACTGATAGCGTAAAGCTGATTGGGACGTAAGTCGTCATTTTTATAATCACCATCTATATAATCATAAAGACATTGTTGTTGTGCATTCCAGAATTGATTGTTAAAGCTTTCCATTACAACTCTTGATTGCTTTGTGTATTGATCAGCC
>DATJHZ010000536.1:0-7599 GCA_035493595.1 Cyclobacteriaceae bacterium
TGCACCTCCCGGACCTGCAATGCCGCTCGTGGCCACACCAATATCGGTATTGAATTTGGTACGTACCAGGCTTGCCATTTCTACAATGGTTTGTTCACTAACAGCACCGTATTGTTCAAGTGTTTCTGGCTTAACACCCAACTGCCGCATCTTAATATCATAAGAGTAAGGAATGATGCTTCCTAAAAAATAATCAGAGCTGCCAGGCACACTTGTGATGAGGTGAGAAAGATATCCGCCAGTACAACTCTCGGCAACAGAGAGTGTAAGCTTTCGTTCACGCAAAGTATTGCCAATAACAACTTCGAGTGGAATATCGTCATAGCCATAGATATACTCACCTGCCAATGGCAAAAGGCTTTCAACTAATTTATCAGTTTCTGATTTCAACGTATTCAGATTCTCACCTTGTGAGGTAAGACGAAGTTTAACTTCACTTAAGCCTGGCAGGTAGGCCAGCTTAACATGCGATGGCAAGGCATTTTCCCAGGAGGCGATCTTCTCAGCCAGGAAAGATTCTCCAATGCCCGTTGTCCGAATAACCTGGTGGTGTATAACGGGTGGTTTAAAAGTTTGTTTAAGTTTAGGAATTACAATCTCAGACATGATGCACTTCATTTCGTGCGGTACTCCGGGCATGGATACAAATACTTTTTCGTTACGCTCAAACCACATGGCTGGGGCGGTTCCCATTCTGTTTGTAATTTTTTCGCAGCATACAGGCAGATAAGCTTGCTGACGGTTTATGTCTGTAAGTTCACGACCACGACTTTTGAAGAACTCTGTTACTTCGGCCAGTGCCTCTTCATGAAGCTTTACCTCACAATTAAAATAACGTGCCAGGCATGGCTTGGTAATGTCGTCGCTGGTGGGACCGAGGCCCCCGGTAATTAAAATAATATCGGCTCGTTTCTCAGCCTCGGCAAAGGCAGTTAAAATTTCATCTTCGTGATCGCCTACACTTGTCTTTCTTATAACTTTTATACCTGCGAGGCTTAATTCAGCGCTCATCCATTGTGAATTGGTGTCTACAATCTGGCCATAAAGAATTTCATCGCCTATGGTTAGAAGTTCTGCTTTAATAGTACGCATGCTTAATGAATCAATTTAGTGCTACAACGGATGTTTACCGTTTAGGTTATAGATGGCAAATGTATAGTGAATTTACTTCTGGTTAATATAATTTTTATAGTTCAATTATCTCCATTCATAGTTATAGGTGGCAGGCTAGATAAGGTTATTCGCATAGGTATAGTTCAGATTGTTATAAAAATTTTATGATGTGTCCAACGTTTTGGTATTGTTTCAGGTCTACCAATTGAAAGCAACCAATTTTGAGTTATGAAAAGAACAAACACAATATCCCTGATTAAGATTATTTCACCCATGGTATGGCTTGCCGGCTTTATGGCCATGCTGGTTTCGTGCGATACGTTGGAGAATGACCTGCAAAAACCAACGGCGAACGTAACAGGTACCGAGGTTCATGCGCGTGCTTCTAATTCAACAATAATTGATCTGAGTTCTAAAATTCAAACAAACCAGAAAGTAACACTGACAATCACGAGGCAAACAACGCAAGGCACTTTATCAAGCCTGGGTAAAGGCATGCTTAAATATCAGCCGTATAAAAATACTACGCGCGATTCGTTTGGCTTTACTATTTATGATGAGCATAATACAATTCTAACGGAAGATAGCGTTGTCATTATTGTTGTGAAAGACTCAACGGATTTGCCTTGTGGTATCTATCCTGCCGATGATTACCTGACTCTTAATTCATCAGACTCAAGCGTAACCACAACAGAAGCGAGGTATATAAATGTATTAGCTAATGACATTACATGTGGTTATGATTCAACTGAAATTGAGATTTCAATTTACCAACCTGGCTCTGGTTATTTTCCACCTTATCAAGGCACCGCTGAAGTTGAAAATGGGCTTGTAAAATATACACCCAATGCTTCCTTCTCAGGTACCGATGAGATTTACTATGCCATCCATATTAAGAATGATACAGCAATATCGGCCATTGGCGTAGTTCATATCAGTGAAATAACAAACACCTGTAAATTTCAACTTAACAATGACTATTACTCGTTCTCAAAAGATTCTATAGGATATGATTCATTAATGCAACGTGGTATATATCTGTCAGTGCTTAGCAATGATGTATTAGGTTGTAATAACATACAGTTGCCTTACAGTATTGTATTTAATCCACATCACGGGTCGGCAACAATTTCAGGAGATCTGATTCTATATAAACCAGATTCGTTGTATGCTGGTCAGTTCAGAACTGATTCACTTCGATACCAGGTATGTTCAGATTCAATATGCTTACAAGCCATGACAATTATTAATATTCAAAACTAGAAGAGCAACAAATTAAATAAGCCTCCATCATAAAAGATGGAGGCAAACTTGTTTATAAATGATTCGTCACTACGATCTTTTTGAGCGATGTAAAAAAGGAGATGCGAAGGCACAGCGCATGCTCTATGATCTTTTTAAAGGTCAGCTCATGGGTTTATGCAGACGCTATACACGTGATCGTGATGAGGCCCATGATATTCTTCAGGAGGGGTTCATCAGGATATTTAACAATCTAAAACAACTTGAGTCATCCGAAAAAATTGAAAGCTGGATGAAGACCATTGTTGTAAATGTCGCCATCAACTATTATCACAAAACAAAAACAAAAGATCTTCTTTTTAAAACTATCGACAATGTAGATAGCGGTGAAGAAATGTTTAGTGCTTCATTGAATACTGTAAGTGATGAATATTTGTTGTCACTTATTAATGCCTTACCTGATGGTTGCCGGATTATTTTTAATATGGTAGCCATTGAAGGATATAGTCATGTGGAAGTTGCTGAGATGCTAAAAGTTTCGGAAGGAACATCGCGTTCACAATTTCACTATGCCAAACAATTATTGAAACAGAAATTGAAATGCCATAACCTGGCGCATTACTATGAAAAGTTTGCCTGAAAAAGAAATATTCAACCAGCTTGAGAGCAGACTTCGGAGATATACGGAGATGCCTGATGATGACGCGTGGGATAAAATTGCTGGAGCACTGCCAAAAAAAGAAGGCACGTCTGGCTGGGTGTGGTTTGACAGGCTTAGTGCTGTTGCTATCATTGGATTACTGTTGTTACTGGTAGTAATGAATCAGCCGGGTGGTATTATGAATGGATCAAATTCAAACAGTACCTCCAGTGCGAATAAACCAATTTCAACAAATAAAAAGGATAGCAATTTCGTAGCGGAGAATAGTTTGGTAGATAGTAAAAATTCTTTGAATGAAAAAAATCACGAAGCAACGTCGGTTGATTTGCTTGATGATGACAAAGCTACCGGCAAAGTAGCTCCTGTGAATAAGAGAATGCTCTCTGAAAATGGAGAATCAATTCTCCACAAAAGTAATAATCAAAAACCTATCTTGTTTAAGTCATTACAAAGTGAAGTGCATACTTCAGCTTCTGATGATAGCAGTAAAGACAAAGATCATCCACAGGATATTAATGATGATAAATTGTCTGACTCAAATAATAATATTGATGTAGCAGCAGTGATTTCAATGAACAATACAATTTCCGTGAGGAAAAATGAGTCATCGAGTGATTTGTCTAATGCATCGTTGGGTGATCATCAGGAATCTGATGGTAAATCGAAAGACATTATTAGTAACAGCTATTCATCAACAAGTGATTCAAAGACTTCAGTTGATTCCGTTCATAAATTATTAGTGAAGACTGAAGACAGCTTGGAGATAGAACGAAAGAAACGTGTGCCTAAAGAATTACGAAAGGAGAAGAAGATCTTCAAGTCAGTTCTTTATTTTACAACCACACCAACGCTGGCATATCATAAACTTACACCTGACATGCATGATGATGTTACTGTTGTTGGATTGAAGCAAACAGGCATATTTAACGCGAACAGACTTGGCTTTAGTCTGGAAGCAGGTTATCAACGGAAGCTTAACGAAAAGCTTGAAGTCTATGGCGGCCTTTCATATTATCAACAATCACAACAGATAGCTTATTACTATGAATCGGCTGAAGGATCCAAGATCAACACCACATCCTCAAGTAATCTTACATTTACAGTAGATCCGGTTGCTCAGAAACGTGAGAAGCGTATCGACTATACTATGAAGAATGTTGGTGTTTCTGCAGGCCTGTTTTATCTCATTAAAGATGGCAGACTGCAGCACAAAATTGGTGGTGGTTTACAATATCAAAAAGGTTTGGCTAAGCAAAATGCTGATGCTACATATTCAAATGCGTCGTCGTCTTACTTTAATTACCTGATTGCCTACAGGTTGGAGTGGCGTTACAAGGCCAGGACGAATTTCTTCATTCAGCCTAACGTCAATCATGTTATCCGATCAAGAGAAAATTTAACAGCGCCGTTTAGCGTTAAACCTTACCGTGCGGGCATTGGCTTTGGAATATTGTATTGGTTTTAAAATATATTTTTTTTAATCCTTGGCCTCTAATTTGGTTTAAGTATTATAGAGTATGCTAATTTGCCATATCTTCTATAACTTAACTTAAAATTCAGAGAATGAACCGTATTGTTTTAATGTTCTGCTTTTGTTTGTCGCTGGTGGGGGCGCAGGCGCAAATTGATAAACTAATTAATAAAGCTGCAAAGGCAGTAACAGGGGAGAAGTCACTTTCAAATGACGAGATTGCAGAAGGCTTAAAAGAAGCTCTTACAAAAGGCATATCGAAAGGTTCTGATCTTGTTTCGCAGGTTGATGGGTATTTTAAGAACCCCGAAATCAAAATTCCATTTCCTCCAGAAGTTAAAAAGGTTGACGAAAGACTTCGCAAGATGGGCATGGGTAAAGAAGTTGATAAGTTTGTATTGACTCTTAATCGTGGCGCTGAAGATGCAGCGAAAGAAGCGAAGCCAATTTTTATCACGGCTATCAAAGCAATGACTTTCCAGGATGCCTTGTCAATTCTAAAAGGTGAAGACAACGCCGCGACATCGTTTTTAAAGCGTACAACGTCGCCACAGTTAAAAGAAAAGTTTAAACCTGTTATTCAGAATTCACTGAATAAAGTAAATGCTACACGTTATTATAAAGACCTGGTGTCGGAATACAATAAAATTCCATTGGTGACCAAAGTAGACCCTAATCTTGATGATTATGCAACAGACCGAGCCATTCAAGGTTTGTTTGTGATGATTGCAAAAGAAGAGAAGAATATTCGTCAAGATCCATTGGCGCGAACTAGTGATTTGTTGAAGAAGGTTTTCGGATCGAAGTAAGCCAGGTTCAAATCATTGGAGTAAGTTGAATTTATTAACCTAAATAATAGAGTATGAGCTTATTCGAGAAACATCAGTCCCTGATTAATCAGGCGACTCAGGCTTTGCATGCGCGAACTTTTTATGCAGCTTTTGTTGAACAACCATTGCCTGCCGTGTATGGAGAGCGTGCCGATGAAGATGCCAGGAATAAGTTTGCTCAGCTACTAGGTAAAAAATTCGAAGAGTTGCATCAGGCTGATCCATCGCATTGGCTTGGGCAAGAAGAATCTCCTTATACACAAGATCAACTTGGTATTTTATATCCAGCGTTTTCAGTAGACACTTTAGTTGATAGATCCAAAAAAGCTTATCACAGCTGGCGTAAAATAACTCCACAAGATCGGGCCGGAATATTAATTGAATCGCTTGAACGGATCAAGGCAAGGTTCTTTGAAATTGCGTATGCCACTATGCACACTACCGGACAAGGTTTTATGATGGCCTTCCAGGCTTCAGGACCGCACGCGGCTGATCGCGCACTAGAGGCCATCGTTGCAGGCTATGAAGAACTCACCAGATTTCCTGTTGAGACTGTGTGGGACAAACCCATGGGCAAGTATAATCTTCAGTTGAAGAAAGAATGGAAGGCAGTACCCAAAGGTATTTCCGTTGTGATTGGCTGCTCAACGTTTCCTACATGGAATTCCGTTCCGGGTATTTATGCAAGTTTAATAACAGGTAATGCAGTAATTGTGAAACCACATCCGGGAGCGATTCTTCCTACTGCCATAGTGGTTGCCGAGATTCAAAAAGTTTTACTAGAAAGCAATATCGATCCAAATGTATGTCAGCTCGCAGTTGATGTGGCTGATAAAACCATAACCAAAGCATTAGCTGAACATGCCGATGTGAAGCTGATTGATTTTACCGGCAATTCTGATTTCGGAACTTATCTTGAATCAATAAAAGGTAAAGCTGTATTTACAGAGAAGACCGGTGTTAACTCTGTTATAATCGATTCAGTTGATGATGTGGATAAAGTGGCTGCCAATCTTGCTTTCTCACTTTCGTTATACTCCGGACAAATGTGTACAGCACCTCAGAATTTTTATATTCCTGAGAGTGGAATAAAATCATCTGCAGGTCACATCACAGTTGATGATTTTACACAAAAGCTAATCGGGCAGATTAATGCACTGGTTGAAAATCCAAAAGCAGGACCATTTGTTTTAGGTGCTATTCAAAATAAAAAAACAAGCGACAGAGTTAATGATGTTGACAAGCTTCCAGGAAAAGTCTTACTAAAATCAAAGGCACTGGAAAACCCTATGTTTAAAAATGCTCGCACGGCCACACCGGCTGTTCTTGAAATAGAAGCATCGCAGAAAGATGTATTCAGTAAAGAATTGTTTGGTCCGATAGCGTTAATAATAAAAACCAAAAATACAGATCAATCTATTTCGCTGGCAAAAGAAATGGCAGAGAAGCATGGAGCAATTTCATGTGGCGCTTATACGACAGACGCAACTGTTAAAGAAAGGATTGCCGATGAAATGGGTCAAGTTGCAACACCTGTATCATTCAATCTTGTTGGTGGAATTTATCTGAATCAGCATGCTGCCTTCTCTGACTTTCATGTTACCGGTGGAAATCCGGCAGGCAATGCATCATTCACAAATCCTGACTTTGTTACAAGAAGATTTACGTGGGTTGGTCAGCGTGAGTTAGTGTAGCGGAGTGAGCTCATCATAAAATTTACGAAAGAGCAAACTGTATTCTTCATCCTTCTCACGAAGGGTGAAGATATTTTTTTTGTAGACATCGTTGTTGATTAACTCGACGATCTTTTTATTGATGTCTTCTACAGTGTCATTTAACAGATCACCGCGGAGTCCTAATTGATGATAAACAATACGAGATGAGTTACCAGCAGTATCAGTAATATCATGTAATGGATATACGAGCATGGGCACTCCCATGTAAACAGCTTCTTTAATAGAATTCAATCCTCCATGTGTAATAAACAGATCGGCGCGCGCTAGAATTTCAATCTGAGGAGCAGCTTTCAGGATGTAAACATTTTGAGGAGCTTCTGACAATGTATTTTCATGTTGAATGGAATTGATGGAGAGGATGACAATGCAATTTCTATCATGAACCGCCTGGAACAATTTTTTAATAAAAGTATTTACCGCTGAAGTGTCACTAGCTCGCACTGACCCGAAAGAACAATAAATTAAAATGCTTTCATTCTCTTTTACCTTGCGCCTGATCTCGGCATCAAGTTTAAAATATTCCATGTCTGATACTTCAATGCGCTT
>DATJHZ010000537.1:0-4380 GCA_035493595.1 Cyclobacteriaceae bacterium
ATGTTTAAAATTGATTCGTTGCCTTCTCCTGTTGAAAACATTCAGCTTGATCTCATTGTAAAAAACGATTACTTCACGACAGATAGTCTTGTATTTGATCTGAAAGAATTTCATGTCGACATGATGAACCACCCCATACATGGTCGTGTGATGATTAAAGGTTTTCCTGAATACTTTATTGATGCTGATATCATGGCCGATCTTGACCTCGAGCAGTTGGAGAAGATGTATCCTATTAAAGGGTTTGACATGAAGGGTAAACTCAAGGGCGAACTGAAAGCAAAAGGAATATACAGAGTAGCACTTTCACACGATTCATTAAATCATCATAACCTGGCTGCATTGCCGGTGTTCTCCACTAATCTCACAGTTACTGATGGGAGATTTCAATATGATAGTTTGCCACGCGCATTGGAGAATGTGAATTTCCATCTTGCTGCTTCTAACAAAACAGGAAAGCTTGAGAATACATTTGTTGATGTAAAAAATTTTCATCTCGATTTTGATAATAATCCTATTCACGGATTTATTAAAATTTCCGGATACAATGACTATGCAATTGATACCGATATCAAGGCTACGATTGACCTCGAAGACCTGGAAAAGATTTATCCCATTGATGGTGTAGTGATGAAGGGAGTACTGGATGTTGACATTGAATCAAAAGGAACTTATAGTGCGAGCAAGAAAAAATTCCCATTCATTGATGCTGTGTTAAGTCTGGAGAATGGATACTTAAAAACAGGCGATATGCCGGAACCTCTTGAGCAAATTCATTTTCAGGGAGAAGCTAAAAACACTACAGGAAACTGGCGCAATACCAATTTTATTATTAGTCAATTGACATACACATTAGAGAATGAACCCTTTGTTGTAAAAGGAAGTCTTTCTGATTTGGAAAATTATAAATATGACCTTACGATAAAAGGCCTTATTGATCTTGAAAAACTATCGAAGATTTATCCTGTAAAAGGTTATCGTATCACTGGGTTAATAGATGCTGATATGGAAGCTCAGGGAAGTATTGCTGATATAGAAGCGGGTCGTTATGAAGTTATAAAATCAACGGGCAGCATAGAAATAAAAAATCTGAAAGTATCAGGCAGACGCATGCGAGAAAAGCTACATATTGATGATGCGTTATTCACCTTCACACCGGTAAAAATAGTGCTTGAACGTTTTAAGGGTGAATTTGGAAAAAGTAATCTGACAATGAGTGGAAGTCTTACCAATTATATGGCTTTTGCTACACGAACAGATGATGTCATCACAGGCGATCTAAAACTTACATGTGATACACTAGACATAAATGACTGGAATAAATCTGCTCGGGTAAGATCAAGCTCAGCAAAAGGAAAAACCGTTGTTGTATCTAAGGAAGCACCAACAGCCTGGATGGTTCCACGCAATATAAATTTTACATTCGACTCGGAAATTGGACATTCATATTTTATGGACATGGATATTTCTAATCTGGATGGAGAAATTAAAATCAATGACGGTGTATTATCACTTCATGAAACAGGTTTCAATTCACTCAATGCAACCTTCAATCTAAGTGGCGATTATGATACCCGAAATGTTGTACATCCAACATTTGATTTTGAACTTGACATAAAAGAGCTGGACATCAATAAAGCTTATAAAGAGATCAAGCTGGTACGTGATCTTGTTCCTGCAGCTGAGCACACCTTCGGTCAGTTATCAGTAGATTACAAACTGAAAGGAGAACTTAGTTCTGATATGACACCCAAGACAGAGACGCTTGTTGGTGGAGGTGAAGTACAGATTGCCCATGCTCAGATCAATGGCATGAAAATTTTTGAAGAGATCAGCAAGGCTGCGAAGAAAAAAGAAATCAATGATCCTCACTTGAGAGATTTAGTGATCAAGTCAGAGATCAGAAATAATAAGCTTTTCGTAAAACCATTCTCCATCAAATTGTCGGGTCTTAATACTGATATCGAAGGTGTAAGTGAAATCAGCGGCGCTATCCGTTACATTGTTCAAATCGAACTGATACCAATTGACAAACTGAAAATTCCATTCCATGTTACAGGTACCTATGATAATCCGAAAGTAGCGATTGGTAAAGGTCATAAGCTTCCGGAGCAGTAGCACCTCTGCTATTAGTATAACCCTTACGGAATTTCTCTTACAAACGCGTTAAGGTCTACTTACATTTTCTATTTTTACATCAACTAAAGATTCAGCAAGCCTTACATGACACTACTCCACGTATCCGGTATCAGCAAGTCAAATGAAACCGGTTCGATTGTTAGTGATATAAGTTTCCATCAGAAAAAACTTCAGAAGCTGGTTATCGCTGGCGAAACAGGATCAGGCAAGAGTACACTTTTAAAACTCATTGCCGGTCTTGAACAGCCTGATGCTGGCGAGATTTATTTTCTGAACAAGAGGGTAGAAGGTGCTCATGAAAAACTGGTGGCCGGTCATGAGCAGATTGCATATCTCTCACAATATTTTGAGCTGCCAAAATTTCTGCGTGTAGAACAGATCCTGTCATACTCTAACCATCTCTCAACTATTGTCGCTGATGAGATTTTTGAGATCTGTAAAATTACACATCTTCTTAAACGTAAGACTGATCAACTCTCGGGTGGTGAACGCCAGCGCATTGGTATGGCACGTGCACTCATTGGCGCGCCAAAACTTCTGTTACTGGATGAACCATATTCCAATCTGGATGTCATACACAAAAACATTCTGAAGACTGTTATTCATGATATAGGAGAGAAATTGAAGATTACCTGTATTCTGGTATCACATGATCCAACCGATACGCTGTCGTGGGCTGATGAAATAATTATTTTAAAAGATGGTCAGATGGTTCAGCGTGATACACCTGAAATAGTTTACACAAAGCCTGTTAATGAATATGTAGCTGGCTTATTTGGTAAATACAATCTGATTACGCCAACACATCCCGTTTTTAAAATCGTAGTAACGGAACATCATGATCGTAATCTGTTTATACGCCCCGAACATATTAAAATAGTGAAGCGTGGCGAACACCATGTTAGAGGTAAGATTATTAAAAGGACTTTCTTCGGAGCTTTTCTTGAATTGGAAATTGAAATCAGAAATAATTTTGTTCTGATCAGAACTGATCAATTCAATTTGGCGTTAGGTGATACTGTTTACCTTTCTATTCCAGATGATGACTTATGGGATCTTCCATAAAGATTGAAATGTATCCATGTTTATTGTAATGCCTGTTTTAAAATTATCATGACCAACGAATTAACCTCAAGAAGCCGCCAGCAAAATCTTATCATCATCCTGATTCTTGGTGCATTAACATCTGTAAGTCCTTTTTCCATTGATATGTATCTTCCCGCATTTTCAATGATTGCTTCTGACTTTCAAACAACACCGGCCAGAATTTCACTTTCAGTTACAAGTTACTTTATAGGGATAGCACTCGGCCAACTTCTTTACGGACCTCTTCTTGATCGCTTTGGACGTAAGAAGCCGTTGTATACAGGCTTAATCCTTTACATCATAACATGCATAGGCTGCATGCAATCACAAACCATTGAAGCATTGATAGTGTTTCGATTTATTCAGGCACTCGGTGGTTGTGTTGCTATGGTTGCTGCGATGACCATGGTTAGAGATTTCTTTCCAGTAGAAGAGAGTGTTAACATATTCTCGTTGCTGATATTGATTCTGGGCGTTTCACCTTTGCTGGCGCCAACAGCAGGAGGTTATATTACAGTGTGGTTCGGATGGCAGGCAGTTTTTGTTGTATTGGCTGTTTTGGTTCTAACAATTCTAGTCATTGCGTTTCTCTTTTTGCCGGCAGGACGCAAGCCTGATCCAACAATTTCATTAAAAGCCAAGCCAATGATTATGACTTTTGCTGGCATTTTAAAGGAACCACAATTTTATACATATAGCCTGGCCGGTGCATTATCATTTGCAACGTTGTTCATTTATGTTGCAGGCTCACCAGTAATTTTCATGCAACGTTTTCATGTAAGCCCGGAAGTATACGGTGGGTTATTTGCGTTACTGTCTGTAGGTTTTATTGGAGGAAGTCAGCTTAACAGATTCCTCTCACGCAAATACACAAGCCAGATTATTTTTCGGAATGCACTGATAGGTCAAGTAATAACCGCTGCCATATTTTTAATCGGTTCATATTACAACTGGTTTGGACTTGTATCTACTTTGATTATCTTTTTTATAATTCTTGCTTGTATTGGCATACTCAATCCAAATGCACAGGCGCTTGCACTTGCACCCTTCACTAAAAATGTTGGAAGTGCTTCTGCGCTAATTGGATTTATTCAATTAGGCATTGCTGGCCTGGCATCAGCAGGTGTTGGATTATTCAATACAAGCGACAGCGTT
>DATJHZ010000538.1:0-14274 GCA_035493595.1 Cyclobacteriaceae bacterium
GTTATAATGATAAATAGCCAACAATCCGATGAGGAATTGATAACGGGAGCGAGAGCTGGTGATATGCTTGCTTTTAAGAATCTGGTTGTACGCTATGAGGGAAAGGTGGCAGGTGTAGTTAAGTCTATGATTGGCGACACATTAGAAGCTGTTGATGTAGGGTAAGAAGTTTTTATCAGATTTTACGAAGCACTTGATAAGTTTAAAGGCGATTCAACATTGGGAACTTACCTGATTAGGATCGCCATCAACCTTTCGTTAAATGAAATCAAGCGCAAGAAAAGAAAGGAGAGTTTCTTTCGACCATTAGAAGATGGAGAGAGAGTTAATTCATCAACAGAGAAATCAAACGATCTGAAAGAAATGGTTCATCATGAAATCAATAAACTTGATACTGATTTTCGTTTGGTCGTTACACTTCGGATGATTGAAGGTTACTCTACAGAAGAAACTGCAGAGTTGTTAGGCATACCACTTGGTACGGTGTTGTCGCGACTTGCCAGAGCACAGAAGAAATTAAAAATAGAATTTGCTAAACATACAGCATTATGAATCAGCAAGAGTTAGAAGATATTTTTATTCGCTCATTAGATGTTCCTATGCAGCAAGATGAAAAAGAAAACTTTCTGAAAATGCTTCAGGCTGATCCTTCATTGGCAAAGCAGTTGGAAGATTATAAAAAGATCCGCGCACTTACTCTGTCTGATGAGCCCGCTACTTTTGGTCCATTCTTTGCCGCTAAGGTGATTCATAGAATTCAAAACACAGGCGTTGTTATTGACAGGCAGATCTTTTCTTTTTTCAAGAAATTTCAACTCGCTGCACTTGGGGTGATTGTGGCAATGTTGATATTGAATGTATGGCTTGCTGACCAGGGAACAGTTACATCAATTTTAGGTCTTGATAATAATGCTGTCAGCGAGGATTACCAGATTGCATCTTTTGATTTTTATGATACATTAAATAAATAATTTTATGACAAGTGAAAGACGAAAATCCATTCTTATACTCAGCGCAACATTGCTTGTTGGTATAGTACTCGGATTGTTGGTGCCCGGTTTCTTTTATAAATTAGGCAGACATGATCATGGTGGTCATGGAAGGCGAGGTGATGGTCCTATGGAACACAAGAAAGATTGGTTTGTTAGCACGATCTATAGAGTTGCTCAACCAGACAGTGCACAGGCAAAACAAATAAAGCCAATCACACATTGGGCTGCTCAGGAGATTGAACGAATTGAAACTACAGCTAATCATGAAATGAGTGTTGTACTTGACTCCGTTAAAATACAGTTAAAGCCAATACTAACAGACGAGCAGCGCAAGCGACTGGAGGAATTTGAATCAAACGCTAAAAGTCATTGGAAGGGCAGAAGAGGACATCATTAATGTCCTTTACTTCTTAACCCAAATAAGATTTAAGAGAATTACTTCTGGATGTATGACGAAGCCTTTTAGTGGCTTTGTCTTTGATCTGGCGAACGCGTTCACGTGTTATCAGGTACTTCTCTCCAATTTCCTCAAGGCTCATGGAAACAGTGCCATTCAGTCCATAGTAGTGAATCAGAACATCAGCTTCCCGTTGAGGTAAAGTATCGAGTGCACGCGCTATCTCTTTGTGAAGCGAATCGATCATCAAACGTGAATCAGGTTTTACTTCATTCACATCCGTTAACACATCCAATAGGTTATTAGACTCGCCTTGTTCAAAGGGAGCATCCATTGAAATATGTCGGCCAGCTAATAATAAGTTATCAGTGACATCAATTGTTAGAAGATTAAGCTCTTCTGCTAATTCGTTAACCGTTGGTTCGCGCTCAAACTTTTGTTCTAATGTGGATGCTGTTTTTAAGATCTTGTTTAATGACCCTACGCGATTAAGTGGAAGGCGTACAACTCTGGATTGTTCAGCAAGAGCTTGCATAATGGCCTGGCGTATCCACCATACAGCATACGAAATGAATTTAAAACCACGTTTCTCATCAAAGCGTGCTGCAGCCTTGATCAAACCAACATTACCTTCATTGATAAGATCGTTGAGTGTGAGACCGTGATTCTGATATTGCTTGGCTACAGATACAACAAATCTAAGATTGGCTTTTGCTAATTTCTCCAATGCGATAGGATCGCCCGCTCTGATGCGTTGAGCGAGTTCAACTTCTACCTCCATGCTGATCAAATCAAGCTTGCCAATCTCTTGTAAATACTTATCAAGCGATTGATTTTCGCGATTTGTGATTTGTTTGACAATCTTAAGTTGACGCATGGTTATTCTATTCCGATGAAGTGTTATACTCTTGACAAGTTATTGAATGAAAAAGTTCAGAGCGACTCTTTCGCAGGTGGTATCAACTCACGTTCAAAATAAGCTAAAAGCTTGTGCGCAGGGTCATCAACCACATTGCAGTAATAAATTCTATCGAGGTAACGGCTAACTATCAGTTTACGTGCTGGATTTTCCTTGGCAGTAATAAATGAGCCTTCTGCGTATGTATTCGTCATTCAGGAAGATAGTGTTAATATGGCTGGAACCCTAGAGAAAGTAACGAAGATGCATCAGGCAAGCCTCTATGGGAGATGCCTGATGTAATGAGAAGTGGTAAAGAAATAAGCTGAGATTAGAAGCTATATAGGTCAATACGCTTCAATTGCCATATTTATAATGCAAAGTCTGTCACTGTCAACAACACCTTATAGCTGGTCGGGTTAGATGCTCAGTTTATCAAAATTGATAGAGCAGTGCGTTGATATTCATTCCAGCACCCACAGATGCCATGATTACCTTATCGCCTGGTAGCAATGTATGATCAGGCAAGTTGCCTTTAAGAATTAAGTCGAGAAGCGTTGGCACAGTAGCAACGGAGCTGTTTCCTAGCCAACTTATAGTCATAGGCATAATGCCTTCAGGTATTGAATCATGACCATATAATTTAAAAAGTCTTTCGAGAATGGCGGCGTCCATTTTGTCATTTGCCTGATGCACCAACACCTTCTTGATCTCAGTAATATCGGTTCCGGTTTTATCCAGCACATTCTTTATAACAAGTGGTACAAAGTTTAATGCAAACTCATAAACTTTACGACCATTCATTTTAATGTAAAGATCATTCTTCATTTCTGTACCGGGAGAATAAGAGCTGCCCATGTGTAACAACATGGAGAGATCAACGGCATGTGTTTGTGTTTTACAGGCTATGATGCCTTTATCACTGTTATGAGCTTCAATGATTACGGCGCCACTGCCATCGCTATAGATCATGGAGTCTCTGTCGTGAGGATCTATAACACGTGACAATGTTTCAGTACCAATAACGAGACAACGTTTTGCATCACCTGCTTTGATAAATGCGTTGGCCTGGATAACACCTTCAATCCATCCAGGACAACCAAAAGGAAGATCATAGGCAACGCAGTCAGGATTTTTAATCTTGAGTAATGCTTTAATGCGAGAGGCAAGTGAAGGAACTAAACTTGATCTGTTACCTTCATAAGTGACATCACCAAAATTGTGTGCAACAATAATATAATCTAATGTCTCGCGATCAATACCCGAAGAGTTAATAGCATCTTCTGCAGAAAGATAACCCAGGTCTGAAGCTTGTTGATCTGGTCGCGCATACTTTCGTTCTATGATACCTGTAATCTCACTGAATTTTTCAATGACACTTTCATTACTCCGTGTGAGCTTCGTTCCATCTTTTTCAAAAAAGATATTGTCGTTAAATGAAGCATTGATAATGTTAACATCTGGAATGTAGCTTCCTGAACCTATAATTACTGACCTGGTCATCTATAAAAATTACTGTGATACAAAGTCCATTGTAAAGGACTTAATTAGTTTAATCGATCAACTCGAAGAATCAAGTAGGAGTGAATTTTCTGATAACAGAAAAAACTTCTTGCCAGACAATTATAATTGAAGCAGTTAAATTTAGTATTTAAAAATCACTATTGATAGAATGATGCTTGATTATAAAGAGAACTTATAAAATTTTCTTACCTACCGTTCATACGTTAGGTTAGTTTCTTTTGTGATTGATAGATTGAATCAGAAATGTATTTGATTGTTGGGCACGCAATTATAAAGTATTTCTTTTTTTTAATGCGATTAAGCGAACGCGATTTGTTCGACTTTAGCAGGAAGAATTATTTTAAAAGATATTCCCTGATTTACCTTACCAGAGACTTCAAGAGTACCACCCAATGCATCAATTTGAGTTTTGACCAGGTATAGTCCCATTCCCTTACCTTCAACGTGAGAATGAAATCTGCTATAGAGTTTAAAGAGTTTGTCGCTATGTTTTGTTAAATCTATACCTAAACCATTATCACTTACTGATAATAAAATAGACTCGTTGAACTTTGACGATTGTACTTCAATAATTGGTTTTCTATCAGGATGTCTATACTTGATTGCATTACTGATCAGGTTCATCAATATGCTATCTATATAAGGTTTAACAGTATTAATTGTTTCTATTGCAGAAAAATCTTCCCTGATCTCGGTCTCTGTTTCTTCAATCTCCTTTTGAAGGTTAGCTTTTACGAGTTGCATTTCTTCAATAAGATTTACAGGTGATATTACTGATGAATTGTTTTTTCGGATATCAAGAATCAAACTCAGATCTCTTACAACACGATCGAGTTCTTGTGTTGTGTGGATCAGCTTATCAAGAATTATTTTCTCATCTTCAGCTGTGGTGGTTGGAAGTTTTAATACGGCTCCAAGTCCGAGGATGCGTGCTACAGGAGCACGAAGGTTATGTGCTGATATGAAGGCAAACTGTTCTAATTGATTGTTGTGAGCAAGAAGTTCTTGTGTTCGCTTCTCAACTTCAATTTCAAGATTTTGATTATGAAGCAACGTTTCCTGATTTTTTAGTTCAATGATATGTCTGGCTTCCTGGAGTTTATAATTTTGATCGGCTAACAAATCTCGTTGAGCTGAAACTTCTTCCTGTCCTTGAACCAATCGATCGTTTTGCACGGCGAGTGCTTCACGCTGTTTAATCAATTCAATATTTTGTTGTTTGATTTCCTGTTCACGATTAGCAAGCTCCTGATTTGTATTTTGAAGTTCCTGAGTTCTGATGTTAATAAGATTTTCAAGATTAGCGTTACGCTGTTCTATTGTATTAACACGAACGTAATAAATGCCTGCAATAAAAAATCCAAACATTAAAATGGCCAAGGCCCTAAACCAGATAGTTTTCCACCAGGGGGGAAGAATGTGAATGATCAGTGAAGTGCCTGCTTCGTTCCACAACCCGTCGTTGTTAGATGCTTTAACCTTGAAGGTGTATGTGCCGGGGCTTAAGTTGGTGTAGGTAGCAAACCGGAGATCGCCGACATAATTCCAATTCTTATCAAAACCCGCCATCTGATAGGCATATTGATTTTTGTAACTCGCTGTAAAATTTAAGCCTACATAATGAATTGAAAAGAACGACTCTTTATCAGTAAGAAATATTTCTTTTGTTTGCGTGATCGATTTTTTTAGAATCGAATTATCCTGACCAGGTTTAATAGATTGGTTGAAGACTTTAAAATCCGTAATGTAAATAGAAGGTAAGTTTGTGTTTTTTGTTAAGCTATCCGGATAAAAGGCATTTAAGCCTCTGCCTCCAACAAATAATTTACCATCTGTATCTTTAAAAAAGGCTTTTCGTCTGAAGTCGGAAGAATGTAAGCCATCACTTTCATCGTACGTTTTAAATGTTTTTGTCTCGGGATTGAATTCAACTAATCCATTGGTGGTTCCTATCCAGATAATTCCCCTGTTATCTTCAATAATTCCCTGAACAACGTTAACAGGTAAGCCATCTTCAATTGTATACGAAATAAATTTTGTTGGACTTATCATTTGATGAAGGCCTGCATGCGAAGTAATCCAGAGCCTTCCTTTATGATCTTCAAGAATGCAATTAACACGATCACTCACTTCTGTAGTGTCATTCGTCATATACAATTGCGTGAATTTTTTTGTATCCAAATCAAATCGACTTAGTCCGCTGTATGATCCAATCCAGATATTCTTTTTGCTGTCTTCATATGAGGTGATCAATAACTGATCGCCTTCATGTTTGCCACTGATGGCATTTTCAAAAATTCCTTTTTCCTGATCCTTTAAAATAAATAATCCACCGAATGTGCATACGAGCAATTCTCTTGTAACCGAAGATTCTGAGATAGAAAAAACATTAGGATTGGTCAGGCCATTTTCTCTTTTCAGATCTGGCAAGTAATGAACGAAGCTGTTTGTTTTCTCATCGTAGCGATTAACGCCTCCGTTCCAATGTCCACTCCAGATTTGTTTCTTACTGTCTTCAAACAAACAATTAACAGCATTGGTAGTTAAACTTGATGGGTTATGTTCATCATGTTTAAAATGATAAACTTTATTTTTGTTTTGCATAACAATGCCTTCCTCTGTCCCAATCCAGAGACGACCTTTTGAATCTTTCAACGTGGCATTAACCAAATCATTTTCAATTGGAATTTCTACTTCAGCAAATTTGATTTCAACTTTGTCTAAAACACAAAGTCCTTTGGCATACGATCCAATCCAGATGCGACCTTGTTTGTCTTTATGCAAAGCCCAGATGGAGTTGTTGCAAATTGTGAACGGATCATATTTGTTGTAATTGAAATTTGTAAAGGTCTCCGTAGTACGATTCATTCTTGATAAGCCACCATTCTCGGTTGCTATCCACATGAATTCGCCATCCATGCAAATGTCCATGATATCATTTACAGGCAATCCTGTTTTGCCTTCAGCCGTAGTAGATGATACCGTGAAATTTTTGTATTGAAGTTTTTTGGGATCGAAACGACAGATACCACTTCGTGAAGCTAACCAGAGATAATTATCTTGGGGATCTTTTACAATCTCTTCAATGTAATCTCCAGGCAGACTATTCCTGTTGAATGGATCGTGTTTGAAATTTTCCAGTGTGTTTGTTTTCTGATTCCATTTGTAAAGACCATTGAGACGTGTGCCTAACCAAAATTCATCTTTAGAGTGTTGCGAAATGGCATAGATAGGATCCAGCGAATGGAAAAGTATATGGCTCTTCCATTTATTGGTTTGATAATCATATCGGGCAACAAATGCATTTGAATTTAATAATCCACCAATCCAGATATTGTGATCTGAATCTTCTATAATTCTCATCACCACGCAATGCGACTGTGAGAACTCTTCCATTCGTTCGAAAGTATCTGATTCACGATTATACCGATGAAGTCCTGAGTTAATAGTTGAAACCCAGAGAGCACCGTGACTATCTTCCAGAATAGTCTGGATTTTGTTTTTCAGTAGTGAGGATGAATCGCCCGGGATATTACGATAGATCTTAAAGTCATAGCCATCAAAACGGTTAAGACCGTCATCCGTGCCTACCCATAGAAAGCCCTGGCTGTCCTGAAGTATGGAGGTAACATTGCCATTAGAAAGCTTTGCCTTTGACTCAATCCGCCGGAATCTGATTTTCTTTTCAATCTTTTGAGCTTCACTGTTCAATGCCATCAAAAGGAGGAATGAGAGAATAGAAATAAGAATTCGCCTTTCGCGCATGTTTAGGTTTGGTTGCTATTGCCAATTTATCAAAACTGGGCTATAAAATGGTTTTTTTAGCCATTAAACTTTGGAGGCCAAAGATCAAATCTGACAAAAAGAAATGGCAAATGGAGACAGAGGCCTTTGAATAAAGAAATTGCCTTTCATCATACTTTAAACCCGTTATATTTTTTCAGATTTAATTAGTTTTGCTGCTATGAATTTTAGCGTTTTAGAAAGAGAGTTAGAGGGTGAACTGTTTACCGACGAAGTTACACGTCGGTTATACTCCACCGATGCATCAGCTTACCGTGAAATGCCCCAGGCTGTTGCCATTCCGAAGTCAGAAGAGGATATTGAGAAGCTTATCCGCTTTGCTAATGAAAATAAAACCTCTGTTATACCCCGTACTGCGGGAACATCCCTGGCAGGTCAGGTTGTTGGTGGCGGTATTGTAGTTGATGTCTCGAAGAACTTTAATAAAATTATTGAAGTAAACCAGAAAGAGGGATGGGCAATTGTTCAGCCTGGTATTGTTCGTGATGATTTAAACTATCATCTGAAACAGTTTGGTTATTTCTTCGCCCCTGAGACGTCAACAGCCAACCGCGCCATGATTGGCGGCATGATTGGTAATAACTCTTGCGGATCGAATTCTGTGGTTTACGGTAGTACTCGCGAACACTTGTTAGAAGTAAATGCATTCTTAGCTGATGGCAGCAGAGTGTGGTTCGGACCAATAGATCAACAAGAATTTCAAAAGCAAACAAGCCGCACAGATGGCAAACTTGAATCGAAGGTTTATCAGCATATTCATAAAGTTTTGTCAGATGACAAAAACAAAGCCGAGATAGAGAAAGAATTTCCAAAGCAGTCCATTGCCAGAAGAAATACAGGCTATGCCATTGATATGCTGGCGCGCATGCAGCCTTTCACACAACATGGTGAAGACTTTAATTTCTGCAGTCTCATTGCAGGGTCTGAAGGTACGCTGGCATTTATAACATCGGCCAAGATTAAGTTGAGCCCTATAGCGCCACCGCATAAAAAATTAGTTTGTATCCATTGTTATAGCATTGATGAATCACTTCATGCTAACCTGGTGGCACTTGAATATAATCCATCAGCCGTTGAATTGATGGATCACTATGTGTTTGAAGCTACAAAAAGAAATCGCGGACAAGCCGAGAACCGCTTCTTCATTGAAGGTGATCCAAAGGCTATACTGGTTGCAGAACTCACGCGTGATTCTGCTGAAAAACTTGATGCGGATACTGCAGCGTTGATTGCTGCTTTAAAAGCGAAAGGATTGGGTTATTCATATCCAGTTGTTGGCGGTGATGATATTAAGAAAGTATGGAACTTAAGAAAGGCAGGACTTGGATTATTATCCAACGTGCCAGGCGATGAGAAGCCAGTACCGGTTATTGAAGACACTGCTGTGGATGTCAACGATCTTCCCGGTTACATTGCTGATATGGGTGATGTGTTAAAGAAGCATGGTTTGTATAGTGTTCATTATGCTCACGCTGGTTCAGGTGAATTACATTTAAGACCGATCATAGATTTAAAGACGACAGATGGTGTAAAGTTATTTCGTGTTATTGCTGAAGAGACAGCCACGTTGGTGAAAAAATATGGTGGTTCATTATCTGGCGAGCATGGAGATGGTCGACTGAGAGGAGAGTTCATTCCTCAGATGATTGGTGAGCATAACTATAAATTAATTCAGGATCTTAAAAAGGTTTGGGATCCGAATAACATTTTCAATCCAGGTAAAATTGTAGCTACTCCACCGATGGATACAAACCTGCGTTATGAAAAAGATAAAGGAACAAAAGAGTTTGATACCATTCTTGATTTCTCTGATACGTTAGGCATTGTAAGAGCCGCCGAGCAGTGTAATGGTTCTGGTGATTGCCGGAAGACAGAAGTAAGTGGAGGTACGATGTGCCCAAGCTTTATGGCTACACGTAATGAAAAAGAAACTACGCGTGCTCGTGCGAACATCTTGCGTGAGATGATTACACAATCTGATAAAGCAAATCCATTCGCGCAAGATGAAATAAAAGAAGTGATGGATCTTTGCCTGAGTTGCAAAGGTTGTAAATCAGAGTGCCCTTCTAATGTTGACATGGGCAAGCTGAAACAAGAATGGCAATATCAGTATTACAAAGAAAAAGGAGTTCCGCTCAGAAACAGATTGATTGGAAACTTTAGTGCAGGCATGAAGTTAGCTTCATTTATGCCGTGGGGTTATAAAGCAGTGTTCAGCAACAAAGTTACAGGCAATCTGGTGAAAGCCATTATGGGCTTTGCTGCCGATCGAAGCATGCCGCATCTTTCTGATACTACATGGCTGAAATGGTTTAAAAAAGAATTCAAACCAACGGCTGCAAATTCAGCAAAGACAGTTTATCTTTTTATTGATGAGTTGCTGAATTTTAATGAAGCAGAGATAGGCATCACAACAGTGAAGTTGTTGGATAGACTTGGATACCAGATCAAATACATTCCGCATGCTGAGTCAGGCAGAAGTTTTCTGTCTAAGGGAATGTTGGAAGAAGCTCGCGAGCTTGCGAAGAAAAACATTGCAACGTTTGGTTCTCTCATTACTTCAGAGACACCATTGATAGGGGTGGAGCCTTCTGCTATTCTAACATTCAGAGATGAATATCCTGATCTCGTTCGCGGTGAAGAAAAAGAAACAGCCAAACGGATTGGCAAGAATACTTTTATGATTGAAGAGTTTCTGGCGAATGAACTTGATGCAGGCCGAATTGATTTGAGTTTGTTTAAAGAACAGAAGTCACTGATAAAACTTCATGGCCATTGTCAGCAGAAAGCATTGTCATCGCTCACACCAGTAAAAAAGATTTTAACTCGTATGGGTAATAACCAGGTGCACATTATTCCTTCAGGATGTTGTGGTATGGCCGGATCATTTGGGTATGAGAAAGAACATTATGATTTGTCTATGCAGATTGGCGAGTTGGTTTTATTTCCTGCTGTAAGAAAACAACCAGAAGAGGTTTTGATAGCGGCGGCAGGTACAAGCTGTCGTCATCAGATTAAGGATGGTACGGGGAGAAAATCTTATCACCCTATTGAAATCATTTGGAATATGTTGAAGTAAGAATGTAAATTGGGTAGACCTTAACCCAACTCTTGACTGACTATGAAAGACCTCATTTTTGATACTGCCTATGCTAAAGTAACATACGATTCAGAGAAGCGCATGATGGTGTTGGTTTGGGATGGCAGTCCAAATCAGGATGAGTACAAGAAACCATTTCTCACCATGCTGGAGTATGGACAAAAAAATCCGGTTGATGGAATGCTCTCTGATATTTCAAAACAAGGCATCATCAACCCGGATAACAGAAAGTGGTTTGAAAAGGAAATGATGCCAAAGGCTGTAGCTGCCGGACTGAAACGAGGTGCTATCGTTACCAATGGAAATGCTTTTAAAATGTATTACATTAATCTTATTCTTTCGGCAATTAACAAGTTTCCTATTGCAACGAAACTTTTCAATAATCAAAAAGATGCTCTTGATTGGCTGGATAGTTTTCAGTCTTCAGGAAAATGATCTGAGTACGTACCTCTCTCGAGAAATAATTAATCCATAATTGGATTGGCACAATTGTAAATTCAGCGCGATGAAAGATGTTATGGAGATAAAGCCCGATCATAAATACATGGAAGTTGCTGAGCGTATCGAATTGCTCATCGACAAGAAGGTGATGAAGATTGGTGACAAACTTCTCTCGGTGCGTGCGCTGAGTAAGGAACAAGGAATAAGTTTGAGCACAGCTTTTCAAGCATACTATTTTCTGGAGAGTAAAGGTCTTATTGAAGCCAGGCCACAATCGGGTTACTATGTAAAGTATTCGCCGGTGCATATTCTGGATATGCCTGTAGTGGGTGACCCGATGGATGATGCCGTGCCTGTGAGCGTTGATGATATGATCAACAATGTTTACCGTGATCTGAACGCCAAGGGTGTTGTTAATTTTTCAGTAGCTATTCCTTCAATCAAATTATTACCAACAGCTAAACTCGCCAAGGCAACGCTGCAAGCTTTGCGCGAATCACCAGCAAGTTGTCTAAACTATGAGAATGCACAGGGCAATCCTTTCCTGAGAAAACAAATTGCAAGGCAGGCTTTTAATTGGGGAGGAACACCAAGTGAAGATGATATTGTAGTAACAGCGGGTGCTGTTGAAGCTCTTTCACTTTGTATGAAAGCTGTAACAAAACCTGGCGATACCGTTGCTATTGAAGCACCAACCTACTACGCCATCTTCCAGGTAATGGAAAGTCACGGATTGAAAGTTGTTGAGATTCCAACAGACCCTACCGTTGGAATTGATATTGACTATCTTGAAAAAGCAATCACAAGATTTGATATTAAGGCCTGCTTGTTTGTGAACAACTTCAATAATCCATTGGGAAGTCTCATGCCAGATGATCGCAAGAAGAAGTTGGTAGAGATGCTCGCGAAGAAAGAGATTCCTTTGATTGAAGATGATATTTACGGTGAGTTATATTTTGGCAAGACCAGACCAAAGACCTGCAAGTCGTTTGATAAGAAAGGATTAGTATTACATTGTGCCTCATTCTCAAAGTCACTGGCACCAGGCTATCGTATTGGCTGGACCATACCCGGTAAATTTAAAGAGAAGGTAATCCGGTTGAAGCGCATGCATTCTGTTTCAACGAATACATTAACGCAGGCTGCAGTTGCAAACTTTTTAAGCAACGGAAGATTTGAATTGCATCTTCGTCATTTGAGGAAAGCTCTTCATACACAATCGTTACGTTATCTTCAGGCTGTGTCTGAATATTTTCCGGAAGATACGCGTGTAACCAGACCGCAGGGTGGCTTTACACTTTGGATCGAAATGAATAAGAAGATCAACGCGTACAAGCTTCACAAGAAAGCTCTCAAACTAAATATTGGCATTGCACCCGGCCAAATATTTTCTACGCAAGGCCGCTTCGAGAATTGCTTTCGTCTGAGTTACGGAGAACCGTGGTCTGATAGTATCGAAGAAGGTATAAAAACGTTAGGTAAGTTGGTTAGAGAGTGGAGGTAAACTCACTACACTCCCAGATCACCACCGTCTGCAATCAGCAACAGTAATTCTTTTACTTCTTCGGCCTTGGCATGTTCACCCATTTTATCGAACGACATGATGAGGTTTCTCAACACACGTCTTATAATTTCAAGACTTGGACATGGTTCAAAGAATGAATCCTGTGGAGGAAGGTGAAGTTCATTCACATAGTTTTCTATGTCTTGCTTCGAAAAGATCAATCCTTTATTAAATGCATTGATATAAAATTGTGCCTGGTTATCATGCTTATAGGTGAGCACAAAAAGGTTAGGAAGGTTAACACCATAAATGGGTAACTTTAACTTCTGCGCTACCAGCATATATATAACACACAGTGTGAGCGGATTTCCTTTTTTGGTTTCAAGCACTACGTTGATCATCGAATTTCCAGGTGAATGAAAATTCTTGGTGTTAGCGCCAAACTTCAATTTATTAAAGAGCACACCGTTGATTACCTTAACCTCATCGAAAGGGTAGAGGTCTGGCTTAAACTCAAGCCACGTCTCATAATAAATTTGTTCAAGGTCTTGCTTGAGTTTGAGAAGCTCAATGTCAGGATATTGATATGTTGCAACAAGCCACATACCTGTGAGCAGATCTTGCTCCGGGCTTGCGTACCACTCCTGAATTCGTTCTTTTAATAGTTCGTATTGAAGCGTATGAATGAGTTCTTCAATTCTGCGTTGTACGTGAGCATTGAAGTTGCTTTCCCACTCCTGTTCCAGGTATGGAATAATACTCGTACCCAATGAAAGAATTTTCTCTTCGATGTGCGATACGATCTGTGCATCTTCATCGTCGAGCAATGATACAAGCGCTTTTATTTCTTTTTCTTCCATTCGGAATTATTCGGATGCTTAAACATTAATATTGATTCCCAAGAAGAGGAAACCTTTGTGCAATTTCAGATTATCTGTCAACATCACAAAATAAACGTCAGGTTTGGATTACCCCGGCATTGAATTTTTCTACAGGCGAATGATTAGCAGCCTCAATGCCCATAGAAATAGTTCTGCGTGTTTGTAATGGATCGATAATTCCATCAACCCAAATTCGGGATGCCGCGTAGTAAGGACTTAACTGATCATTATACCTATCGGTAATTTCTTTCAGCAGAGCATCTTCTTCCTCTTTTGTAATTTGTTTTCCCTGGCCTTTAAGCGTATTGACTTTTATTTGCAATAAAGTTTTGGCAGCGGAGGCGCCGCTCATTACCGCAATTTGCGCTGTTGGCCATGCGTAAATCAATCGTGGATCGTATGCTTTACCGCACATGGCGTAGTTACCAGCGCCGTACGAGTTTCCTATGATAATGGTAAACTTGGGCACCGTAGAATTAGCCATGGCATTTACCATTTTAGCGCCATCTTTAATAATGCCACCATGTTCGGCTTTGCTTCCTAC
Organism: Cyclobacteriaceae bacterium; assembly: GCA_035493595.1. Lineage (GTDB taxonomy): Bacteria > Bacteroidota > Bacteroidia > Cytophagales > Cyclobacteriaceae > DATCRE01. The sequence continues at coordinate 14,086 of DATJHZ010000538.1, forward strand.
CATGAAACCGCTCACATCCTGAATAAATAATAAAGGAATTTTGCGTTGATTGCAGTTCATGATAAATCGGGCAGCTTTATCGGCAGAGTCAGAGTAGATAACTCCGCCCATTTGCATTTCGCCTTTTTTTGTTTTTACTACTTTGCGTTGATTGGCAATGATCCCGATGGCCCATCCATCAATGCGAGC
>DATJHZ010000539.1:0-2811 GCA_035493595.1 Cyclobacteriaceae bacterium
ATTATCATTGAAAGAAGATCCTACCTACACTACATTCAATTGATCAATCGTGTAGAGTAATATATTTAAGATATAACATAAGCATGATGAAATTTCTAATCTCCATTATTACAATCTTTACTTTATTGTCTTGTTCAAAAAGGGATAAGAGTTCGGCCACAGCAAGTGTCGATAGTTTGCAAACAGAAATCAAAGATTCAGTGAAGGTAGATAGTGATAGTTATCTTAAACTAGAAAGCTACACAGCACCTGATCAAACTGATACAGCACTTTACTACATCATTGATCATGATTGTGCTGTGATTGTTAGCCCTACAGATAAGCAAATTGATGACATGATTAAACTTAATGGTGAAGATGATTTCGCCACCATAGCAGATGATTTTAGTTATTATCAATCTGTAGCTCTGCAAAAGCTAGATTCTGCCGGTGTTAAAACTCAATCATCCGAAAAACAATATCTCAAGTTTGTTGGCGACAAAGGAGCATGGACGTTGGATATTAGAAAACAAGATATGCCTGCTTGGAATATTATCTTTTTCAAAAAGAATAAAGATCCTGAAATCATCTCTGCCATTGATTTAACAAACGAGCACGTGAGAGATTACTTTGAGGTTAAGAAATAGATTAGTGAATCCTTTAGTTCTCTATAAACTGTCCTCTAAATTCCGTACTTTGTTGTTTACAAACCATCCCCAAACAAACACAAAGAAATTATGAAAAAGAAAATCTTTATCGGCCTGGGTATACTGGCTGTTGCACTCATTGCCTTTTTTCTGTACGGAGCCTTAGTTGTTTCTAAGAGAAGTCCTATTAAAACAGACACGGCCAGTAACAATGGTCTTGAAATAAAAGTAGTTTACTGTCAGCCTTACAAAAAGGGCAGATTGATTTTTGGTGAAGAGAAGGATAAGGCATTACAACCTTATGGTAAATACTGGAGACTTGGTGCTAACGCTGCTACAGAGATAACTTTTAATAAGAATGTTAACTTCGCTGGCAAACCAGTAAATGCAGGTTCTTATCGTATGTATGCCATACCAGGTGCCACAACCTGGCAGGTAGCATTGAATAGTGAGCTCGGAGTTTACTTTGCTATTAACGAGCCAAACTATGCATTGGATGTTTTAAGAGTTGAAGTACCCGTTGGAACAGCACCAGCTGAAACAGAACAATTCGTTATTAATTTCAGCAATGATTCTACAACAGTAAATATGGATTTTGTATGGGACAAAACTCTTGTACGAGTACCTATCACACCGCAATAAAGTAGAACGGTCACTCATAATTTTGGGTGACCGTTTTTTAATGCCTCTTCTTTTTTTGAAGATCATTTCGACATAAAAGCAGTTGGTGAAATTTAACACTCATATGAATGCCAGACCACTTTTAGACTACGTTGCAAAACACATTACACTTACAGCAGCGGAAGAATCTATTGTGCTTGGTAAGGTTAATTTTAGAAAATATCTTAAAGGACAGTATGTTGTTCAGCAAGGTGATGTATGTAAATACGAAAGCTTTGTGTTGTCAGGCTGTCTGAAAACTTCTTATACCAATAATGAGGGACAGGAGCACATCGTTATGTTTGCTGTTGAGAACTGGTGGACTGCTGATCTGGGTAGCTTCATCACTCAAACCCCGGCTGATTACAATATTCAATGTCTGGAGAATACCGAGGTAATACAATTCTCCTACGACAACCTGGAGCAGTTATATGTTGAAGTGCCCAAACTTGAACGATTGTTTCGTATCATCTTGCAGAAGGCTTTTGTGGCTTCTGAGAAGAGAATTGTACAGAGCTTTAGTCTTCCAGCAAAAGAACGCTATCTGAAATTCAGAGAACAATATCCGCAACTAGAGCAGCGAGTGCCTCAATACATGATTGCATCTTATTTAGGGATCACAAAGGAATTTCTTAGTAAAATCAGAAATCAACTAATTGCCGAACAGTAAAATGTTAATCTGGTTTAATATTCTTTTTTAATCTACTTCATTTAATGCCTTCTGCTAATGCCTCAATTTTGTATTAAAACAAATGCAAAATTTTATGGCAACACTATTAGAAAAAATCAGCGACCTGAATGATATGGTTCTTCAGGGAAAGGCTTTAGAGGCTTTTGAAAAGTATTATCACGACGATGTAATCATGCAGGAAAATGAAAACTTACCAACTGTAGGTAAGGAAGCCAACCGAAAGCGTGAAGAGGAGTTCTTTGCTTCGATAACAGAATTCAGAGGAGCTAAGCCTATTAAAGTAACTGTTGGTGAAGGCATCACAATGGTTGAGTGGTATTATGACTACACGCACAAGCACTGGGGTGTTAAGAATTACACACAAGTTTCTACCCAGGAGTGGAAGGATGGTAAGATTGTGAAAGAGAAATTCTATTACGCGTCCTAGTACTGTGCTTACAGAAATTAAAAAGGCTTGGAATTTTTCCAAGCCTTTTTAGTATATCAAGTTATTGAAATATCATTAATCGTTAAAGCCTGCTCAGATTTTCTTCTAGTGATTTAATCTTGGCTTCAGCGTCGGCTTTCTTTTTACGTTCTATTTCTACTACCTGTGGAGGTGCACTGTTAACGAACTTTTCATTCTCCAATTTTTTGTTAACAGAGTTAATGAACCCGCGCTGATACTCCAGATCTTTAAGAATGTTTTCACGTTCTTTTTCGGTGTCAACTTTTCCTTCCAGTGGAATATAAAACTCCGTTGATCTGATAATAAAAGCTGTAGCATTAGCAGGTTGTTCACCAACAAAAGATACTTCACTTAGGTTGGATAACTTTTTAATGATAGGCCAGAAT
>DATJHZ010000540.1:0-7401 GCA_035493595.1 Cyclobacteriaceae bacterium
CACTTCCGCACTTGCCGATTGATACGAATGAATATATGCTTCGGGTATAGTACCGTTAACCATAGCACCTACCGGCACGGATGGATAGATCTCCTCAAAAGTTCTTACCTCATTCATAAATACACGTCTGGAAATCTGATGGCGATTTAATTTGCTGGGGTCTCCAATTCCGGATGCGGCCATGAGTTCAACAAAACTCTCCACTGTGTTTCTGTGAAAGTTAGCAACCCGAACTTTTTTGTCCTCAACTACCAAACCTTTCGTGAACTTGGGATCTTGTGTGGCTACTCCGGTAGGACACGTATTCTTATTACACTCCAATGCCTGAATACAACCCAGCGCCATCATCATAGCGCGAGCCGAGTTACACATGTCTGCGCCAAGGGCAATGGCTCTGATCATTTGAAAGCCTGTCAGAATTTTTCCCGAAGCCAGAATCTTAATATGCTGACGAACATTAAAACCAGTAAGCATGTTATCAACAAAACTGAGTCCATCCATTAATGGCATGCCCACAAAATTTGAAAACTCAGGAGGTGCAGCACCAGTACCACCTTCACCACCATCGACAGTAATAAAATCGGGATAGAGATTCAGTTCTACCATGGCTTTGCAAATGGAAATGAACTCGCTCTTCTTTCCAACACAAAGCTTAAAACCTACAGGCTTGCCGCCGGAGAGCTCACGCATTTTGTGAAGAAATAAAATCATTTCTTTAGGTGTACCAAACGCGCTGTGATATGGAGGCGAGAAAACTGTCGTACCTGCTTTCACACCTCGGATAGCTGCAATCTCAGGCGTGTTTTTCTTGCCTGGTAAAATACCACCATGACCAGGCTTAGCACCTTGCGATAATTTTAATTCAATCATCTTCACCTCCGGGCGAAGCGCATTTTTCTTAAATACTTCTCCTGAAAAATTACCAGCTTCATCACGTGCACCAAAATATCCTGTACCAACTTGCCAGATAATATCACCACCATGTTTTAAATGATAAGGACTCAATCCACCTTCGCCAGTATTGTGTGCAAAGTTTCCAATTTTAGCACCTGCATTCAAAGCTTCAATAGCATTTGAACTTAGTGATCCAAAACTCATGGCCGATACATTCAGTACGCTGGCACTATAGGGTTGTTTGCAATCCTTGTTTCCAACAAGCACTCTTGGATGATGATCTATTTTATGAAAGTCGAGAGGTTTTATAGAATGGCTCATCCACTCATATCCTTCGGCGTAGACATTGAATTGAGTTCCAAAAGGAGTTGTATCAACTTCTTTCTTGGCCCGTTGATAAACAACAGAGCGATCATTGCGGTTGATAGGAGCACCGTCCGTATCAGACTCAACAAAGTACTGTTGTATTTTAGGTCGGAGATCTTCAAACACATAACGGAGCCTGCCGAAGAAGGGAAAGTTGCGTTTAATGGATTGCTTCTTTTGTATCATGTCATGAAAACCCATGTACATTACAGGGCCCGCAACAACAAATGCAAACAGAGCATCAATCCAGAAGTAAGACAATACCAGTATGGCAAGTGTCACTACTATACTTCCTGTCACAAATAGTTTTCTCATACAGTTCAGGGGATAACAAAACTATCAAATATAATAAATAGCTATGGCCAATAAATGGCTAACTCAAATTATTAAGCATAGTTTAATACCAGAGTAAAGTCAAAACTTTTATTAGTAATTTGTCAGTAGCATAATGAAGCTACGCTATGGAAGTTCCACATCTTATTCAACACATCAATTTCAATTCAACCTTCATGGTATTTGATCTCATTGCAGTATTCTTATTTGCTGTCTCGGGAGCATTGACCGCCATTCGAAAAAAGTATGATTTTATTGGTGTGTTAGTTCTTGCTTTCTTTTCTGGTATAGGTGGTGGCCTGATTCGCGATGCGGTATTTATTCAAAGTGGTCCTCCCCTGGCTGTAACTGACAATAAATATCCACTAGTGATTTTTATTGCATTCATACTTTCGATGATTTTACATAAACCACTAAGCAAAATGTGGCGCACCATGTTATTAGTAGATGCGTTGGGATTGGGAATCTACGGTGTTGTTGGAGCGCACGCTGCGTTGCAGGGAGGCCTTGTTCCACTAGCAGCAATTTTAGTTGGTGTCTTTAATGCTGTAGGCGCAGGTCTTATCCGCGATGTTCTTATCCGCGAAGAGCCATATATCTTCAAGCCTGGTCAGTTTTATGCGGGAGCTGCAATTCTTGGCTGCTGCATTTTTGTGCTAATGGTTGTGGCTATAGAAGCAGACGACATACTCGCTGCCTTACTATCAATATCGGTGACATTTGTTGTGCGATTATTATCCGTACGCTACGATTGGCAGACGAAACCTATTTTGAAATAATTTCGAGTTTCAGATTTCATATTTCAAGTTGTAGTGAGTCGCTAACCTGAAATTTGAAATCTGAAATTATATAATGGATTCAATGATTCGCATTACCTTCTCTAACGCTTCGCGATCGGTTTCATCAAAGTCGTTAAGCTTGTCGCTATCAACATCGAGTACCAGCGTTACTTCATTGTTTTTAAAGGCAGGCAAAACTATTTCTGATTTGGATGCGGAGCTGCAGGCAATGTGACCGGGAAATTCTTCAACATCAGGCACTAGAATAGTTTTCTTTTCTTTCCATGATGTACCACAAACACCTTTTCCAAAGTTGATGCGTGTACAGGCTATTGGCCCCTGAAAAGGACCTAACACAAGCTGATTTTCTTTAACAAGATAAAAACCAACCCAAAAGAAATCCATGGTCTGTTTTAATGCCGCAGCAATGTTTGAAAGATTGGCGACAAAATCAGTTTCACCAGCTACCAGCGATTCTATTTGCGGTATAAGCGTTTTGTAGCGTTCTGCTTTATCTGCTGAGGTTGCTATAACGAGTTCTTCTGCCATACTATTTTTATGTATTATAAGTTGTCGTATTCTGATCCGAAAAGTAATCTTTCTTTGCTACTTTAGTTAGGTAATTTTTACGGTATGCAAAGAATTTCAATTTGTGTTATTGGTGACTATGATCCTCGCATGTACACACATGTTGCTCTCAATAATGCCATTGAACACTGTCGCCCTTTTGTTCAGGTTGAGCTTATCTATGCCTGGTTTGCTACCGATCAGATTACAGAAACCATCTTTACCCGAAATAAATTCCAGGCTTTCTGGATTGCTCCAGGCTCACCCTATAAAAATGATGAGGCCGTGTACAAAGCAATCCAATGGGCACGCGAGTATGATTTTCCTATTCTGGGCACCTGCGGTGGATTTCAATATATGGTAGTTGAGTATGCTCGCAATGTGTTAGGTATTTATAACACTGGTCATCAGGAAACTGAACCGAATGCAGAAAAGCTTATCATTTCAAAAATGAGTTGTTCATTAAAAGGTCAACAAGAAGAAATTTATATTAAGGATCATGAATCCTGGTTATACAGGGTTTTAAAAAGAACTACGCTAACCGGAAAATTTAATTGCAGCTATGGTGTAAATCCTGTTTATCAATCACAGTTGAACAAGGCGCCATTCACATTTACAGCATTTTCTAAAGGTGGTGAAGCACGAGCGCTAGAACTGAAGACACATCGTTTTTTTAATGGAACATTATTTCAACCTCCACTGGATTCTTCACCCGAAAAACCAAATGAATTGATTTTAGATTTTATAAATCATTGCTGATAGAATCGAACTAAATCATTCATTACAGTTTCTTCATGCACTAAACTTCCATGGAATTGAGGTGCCGCTATACCTTTACCAAAATTCTTATCGGATACAAAGACTCTCGCTTCGTCCCAAAGTTTTTGATCAATGAAACTTTGCAAAGTTTGCGTACCTCCTTCTATGATGACAGATTGAATTTTCTGTTTGAATAAATCCTTCAACAAATTGGCTAAGAAATCTTCCTCATCAATTCGCACAAGCGATAGATTAGGTCGTTCTTCATGCTTTAATACATTGTAGCAAATAGTGCGTTGCTTGCCATCGAACACATGAAGTTTCTCACTGAGTTTTAAGAAGCGATCAATCACCACGCGCACTGGATTTCGTCCTGACCAATCGCGTACATTTAGCTGAGGATTATCTTGTGCTGCCGTTCGCTTGCCAACCAGTATCGCATCTTCTTCCGTTCGCCATTTGTGAACAAGCTGCCGCGAGTATTCATTGCTAATCCATTTTGAATCGTAGTTTTCTCTGGCAATGAAGCCATCGGCAGTCTCCGCCCATTTTAGAATAATATAAGGGCGTTGTTTTTCCATGAAGGTGAAGAAGCGCTTGTTTAAAGCTCTTCCCTCTTTATCAAGAATACCTGTTACTACTTCAACACCTGCTGCGCGAAGTTTTTTAATTCCATCGCCAGCAACTAGTGGATTGGAGTCAAGGTTAGCAACAACAACTTTTTTTACCTGATGCCTGATCAGCATATCGGCACATGGCGGAGTTTTGCCAGTGTGCGAACAAGGTTCCAGATTTACATAAACTGTACTTTGTGATAACAGACTTTTATCTTCAACAGCGTTTATGGCATTTACTTCAGCGTGTGCTTCGCCATATTTTTTATGCCAGCCTTCACCAATGATCTTCCCATCATAAACTACCACACTTCCCACCAGGGGATTTGGACTTACCGAGCTTCGACCAAAAGCAGCAAGCTCAAGGGCGCGGTGCATAAAAAGCGAATCAATATGGTGATCAGGATTTTTCATTCTGTTAATATTGCAAAGATTGCCAAGCTATGAACAATTCCAAAGCACTGTTTCAGGATTTCATCAACGAATTAACACTTAACGAAAATCGTGATGAGCTTCAAAGCATAGCATATCTTGTATTTGATCATGTATTGAGCCTTTCACGGCTTGATATTCTTACCAACAAGGAAATAACATTTACACCTGAGCAAAAAAATAAACTAAGAGAAATTGCCATTCGGCTTAATAAGCATGAGCCAGTGCAATACATTTTAGAAGAAGCTCTATTTTATGGAAGATCGTTTAAAGTCAATTCATCGGTTCTTATCCCAAGACCGGAGACTGAAGAGCTTATTGCCTCCATACTTAAATTGACTGCCAATAAAACTCAACTTCATATTCTGGATATTGGTACGGGCAGTGGTTGTATTCCCATAACATTGGCACTTGAAAGTAAAAAAAGCAAAGTTTACGCAACCGACATCAGCGAACAAGCTCTTGTTGTTGCCACTAAAAATGCAACTCGTCTTCTGGCTCATGTAAATTTTATAGAGCATGATATCCTTACTAAAGAATTGCCTTTTGAAAATCTGGACATCATTGTTAGTAATCCACCCTACATTGCCTTGGAAGAAAAATCTACCATGAATTCTAATGTGGTAGAGCATGAACCTCATTTAGCATTATTCGTTGAAGATCATGATCCTTTAATTTTTTACAGAACTATTGCTCACAAAGCAAAACATGCATTAAAGATTGGAGGATTATTAATTGTTGAAATCAATGAACGATACGGAGCAGAAGTAGCACAGTTATTTATCAACAATAACTTTGTTGAAGTAGAAGTTATAAAAGACTTATCAGGAAAAGATAGAATCATAAAAGGAAAATTAAAAGGATAAAGTATGGGTAAGGCATATTCAGTTTCATTCATTGGGTCTGGTAACCTGGCATGGCACTTAGCTACAGCGTTGGACAATACGGAGTTTGCCGTTCACGAAGTATTTAGTCGTGATGAGAGTCATGCGCAAGCTTTGGTTGAAAGATTATACCAGGCACACGTTATGCCGTCGCTCGATTTTTCGGAAAGCACTTCGCGTATTTTTATTATTGCAGCCAGTGATGATAGCATTAAAGAAATTGCTAATGAAATCATTCTGCCACCCAATGCCATTCTCGTTCATACTTCCGGCAGCCAGCCATTGACAGCTCTTGGTGAGAACCCTGCAGTACTTACAGGTGTATTCTATCCGCTGCAAACTTTTAGTAAAGGCAAAAAAGTAAACTTTGAAGACATACCCATCTTTGTAGAAAGTGAAAATGCCGAGACTGAAAAAATTCTGATGAGCATGGGCAAGGCCATCAGCAAAAAAGTTCTTAAGATTTCATCAGACAACAGAAAGGCGCTTCATGTTGCGGCTGTCTTTGCTTCTAACTTTACCAACCACATGCTCACGCTCTCCAAAGAAATTATGGAAAGCAATTCATTAAAGTTTGATTTACTAAAACCCCTTATCGCAGAAACATTAAACAAGAGCCTCGAGATTGGCCCCGACAAAGCACAGACCGGCCCTGCCAAACGCGGCGACCTTGAAATACTCGACAGCCACATCGAGTTTTTAAAGAGTGATGAAAAGGTGAGTGAAATTTATAGAGTAGTGAGTCAGCACATTATTGATACATACAATAGTTAAGACCGAAAGTCGGGAAGAAAGAAAGACCGAAAGATGGAAAGTCGGTAAAAACGGAAAGTTAGCGAAGTAGAAGACTTCAGACTTTTCCGTCTTCCCGACTTTTCTGACTCCTCCGACTTTTCTGACTTCCCGACTCTTTCACAATTTCAAATTCCCCTCACTATCCAACTCCCAGAAGGGATTATACGCTACTTCGAGCAAGTGGCCATCCAGGTCTTTGAAGTAACCGCTGTATCCACCCCAAAATGCTTTTTGTGCTGGCTTAACTATTGTGGCTCCGAGTTTTTCTACTTGCTTCATTACCTCATCAACTTCTTGTTCAGAGGTTGCATTGTATGAAATGGTCAATCCTGAGAAACCTGATCCTATTGGGTCTACCGTTGCATCGGCGGCAAGGTCGGCTCGTGGGTGAAGTGCAAGTACAATTCCTCCTAGCGGGAAGAGTGCAAGCTCATCCATACTGGCAGATGATTTTTTCCAGCCCAATCCCTTCTCATAAAAATCAAGTGATTTCTTGAAGTCATTAACACCAAAGGTGATCAGATTTAGTTTTTGTCTCATAGCCATTAAGATTTATTTCATATCGAAGTTAACTGAAATTGCACTGAGTGATGAAAGTTTTTCCATCAGGAATTGGCAAAAAAAATCCCCTGATGTTTATTCTCTCATCAGGGGATTTTTATTTTCTTATGCAATTACCTACGCGGAATTTCTCGCAGCGTTGATAATACCAAACATACAACGCATCACCAGCTTTCTGTATTGCTTCTCAAACTGCTTGTCATTGCCTTCAAGCTGGCGCAAGTGTTGAAGTGCGAATTGTTGAATAGTAATTAACGGCAATACGATGCGCTCACGCAATTTTACTGAATCACGATTCACAGGATTATTTTCCATTAACTCTCCCAGGCCTGAAACTTCCAATATCATCGAGATGGAGAGCTTATATTCAGCATGCATTTTTTTCCAGAACTCATCGAAGTCTTTATCTTTTGCCAG
>DATJHZ010000541.1:0-4268 GCA_035493595.1 Cyclobacteriaceae bacterium
ATAAACAGGAAAGCGGTTGTGGATGCATCAAGTTACCTCGCACGCAAAATATCAGTTAAACTTTCAGTGCCTGTTAGTGAGATTATTACGGTTAGTAAAGAAAAGGTCTCTACTTTTTTGAGTTGGTTGGAGCAACCTTGAAGAGGGGGGTGAACCACGAAGACACGAAGGGCACTAAGGGTCACGAAGAATTTTTATAAACTAATTTATTGAACCACGAAGGCGCTAAGACACTAAGGTTCACAAAGAATTTTTTGTTTAAGTCTTTGTGATCGTTGTGTCTTTGTGGTTAATCTTTTTCTGCGGCTGCTCAGCTACTTATTTAAACTTCTTTTTTTGAACCACAAAGGCTCTAAGGCACGAAGGATCACAAAGGATTTTCTTCGTGTTTCTTGGTGTTCTTGGTGTCTTCGTGGTTGATCTTTTTTTGTCGATGTGGTTGATTTTTTCTGGTTGCTCAAAGGCTGTTTCCGCTAACCAATTGTCCGGTTCAGATTGAAAGGCTTCTCGCATGTTGTGATATACTCAGAGCTTTGATCAAAAGTTAAAGATCAGTTAACCATTATGCGAGTTTTAAAGATCAAACTATTGCTAACCATTTTACTGCTGCCGGGTGTGCTCGCTGCGCAGGAAACCTGGGGATTGAAAACGTGTATGACGTATGCTCTGAAAAATCACAAGAGTACCAGGGTCTATGAAAACAACAGAATCATTGCCGATGCGCAGGTACTTGAAGCGCGGGCTGCCTATCTGCCAAGTCTTAACATTACCGGAAGCATTGTTGACAATGTTAAGCCACAAGTTTCTGTAATACCTGCGGGCGCTTTCAGTGCTACTGATATGAAAGTTGCCTTTACAAAGCAGTACAACACAACAGGTACTGCCGAGTTAACACAGACTATTTACGACCAGGCTGCGATAACAGGCATGCGAGCGGGAAAATATACTCGCGAGCAAGTGGCACTCAATGACAAAAAGAACCAGGAGTTGCTGATCTATAACGTGAGTGTTGCTTACTACCAGGTTTATGTATACCGTCTTCAACTGGATATGCTTAGTGTCAATCTTAATTCTTATGAAGAACAAATAAAGATATCGCAGATAGGTGTACAAAAAGGAGTAACGACTGAAACAGATCTGAGCAAGATCAAAGTCAATTACAACAATACACTTTCCAATATTAGTGTTGCGCAGACCAATCTTGAGTATTATGAAACGCAATTGAAGAATGCTATGGGGTATCCGCTTCAGCAGCCTTTACAGTTGGATAGCATGTCGATCTACGATGATGTATTTCAAAACCAATTGGCGTTAGAGAACGATTCACTCAATGTACAACAGCGCACTGACTATCGACTTTCCCAGGTAAATGCATCGCTTCTTGATATCAGTGCCAGGCAGATTCGTGCCGGAGCTTTTCCACAGCTTTCTGCTTATGCCCGTTATGGCATTCAGGGTTTTGGAGATCAATTCAATGAGGCCACTAAAAATTTCAACGACGTTTCCGTTATAGGCATCAATTTAAAGTTCCCGGTCTTTACAGGATTCAAACGCCAGGCGCAATACACGCAGGCAAAGTATAAGCAACTGAACGCTATGGAAAATTCAGCAATAGATGCCGACAGTTATGCCGTTGAATATAAAAATGCTAAAGCCAAGTTGGTGCAGTCAAGTGTTAACGTAACGGCTACTCGCGAAAATGTTATCATGGCCGAGCAGGTGTTTGAAAGCACAGACCTTCAATACCAAAAAGGTGTGACCGATTTAACGGACTGGCTCAATGCTCAGAATTCATTGAAAGAAGCGCAAGGAAATTTTCTCAATGCAGTGTATACCTATTACACAGCAACGATCGAACTGGAAAAGGCCAAAGGGACATTAATCAATTTTTACACTTCCTTATAATCATACAAGATGAAAAAGAAAACAATAATGATCATAGTCGGCGTACTCATCGCGGTATTGATCGTCTGGAAACTCGCCAGCAATAAAAAAGAATTGAATCTAAAGAGTAAGCCTTCAGATACTGCTGAAGTTTCTATTCCGGTTAAAGTAGCTACTGTGCAGTTGGAAGCTATAAAAATGGATATCAAAAAAACGGGTAGTGTAGTGCCCTTTAAGGAATCAAAAGTACTGACTACAAGTGGCGGAACAATTCAAAAGTGCAGCATAGAGTTGGGTCAGACTGTAGAGCGTGGACAAGTATTAGCCGTACTCGATCACAGCGCTTCATCGCTTGACTTGCAAAAAGCAGAAACAAATGCCGCTAAACTTAAGGAAGATGTTCAAACCTATACTGAACTACTGAAAGGAAAGGCAACGACAGATCAAAAGGTGAAAGACTTAACGCTTCAGTATAATGATGCTTTGAGTCAGGTAAATCAAATACGAAAAAAAATATCGGATACTAATATCAAAGCACCGATCAGTGGCATGGTGTCAACCAAAGATGTTGAAGAAGGTGTTTTTGCAAATACCGGTACGCAAATCGCTACGATAGTTGATATCACAAAAATAAAAGTTCGTGTTAACCTGGCCGAGCGAGAAGCTTACCAGGTTAAACTGGGTCAGTCAGTAAAAATAGTCTCCGATGTTTTTCCAGATCATGAGTTCACAGGTGTATTAAGTTTCATTAGTCCACAGGCAGATGATGCACATAATTATATGGCGGAGATTCGTATGGATAATCATCCTAAGTTCTTGTTACGCTCAGGCACTTTTGTTACAGCTTATTTTCCGATTACAGATCCGCAAAATGTTTTGGTTGTACCACAAGAGGCACTTACAGGAGGCAGCGAAAATGCTTCAGCTTATGTGGTGAATAACGGCCGCGTAAAATTGAAAAACATTAAGACCGGCCGTGAGGTGAAAGGTCTTATTGAAATAGCTGATGGCCTGCGCGCAGGTGATCAGGTAGTGATATCCGGACAGATTAACCTGGCGGATAGTACACGTGTAAGCATAACTAACTAAGCTCATACCATGTCTATAACAGAAATTGCTATAAAACGACCTTTGCTCATCACGGTAATTTTTACTGTGCTGATCATGTTCGGCATTGGTTGTTACTTCAGTCTGAACTATAACCTGTTACCAAACATTCAGGTGAACACCGTTACCGTAAGCACGGTGTATCCCGGAGCATCTGCTGCGGAAGTAGAGACCTCCGTTACCCGAAAACTCGAAGACATTCTAGCTTCTATCGAGGGACTTGATCAAATCAACGCCACATCTCAACAAGGTGTTTCTCAACTTACAATCAACTTAAAGAGCTCTGTTAATGTAAGTGATGCAGAGCGAGATATTCAGCGTGCCATCGATCAGAAGAAAAACGAATTGCCAATCACCGTTAAAAGTCCGGTGGTGAAAAAAATCAGCCTGGAGGAAACTCCGGTTATTCAGGCAGGTGTCACTTCAACGCTTGGTGATCGTGAGTTGTATGATCTCGTTGATCTGCAAATAAAAACAGCACTACAGAATGTGCCGGGCGTGGGACAGGTTAATGTTATTGGCGGCGATGAACGTCAGATCCAGGTTAATGTTGATCAAGGTAAGCTGAATGCTTATGGACTTGGCATCGTACAAGTCACTCGTGCAATCAGTAACGCTAATCTTTCTTTTCCAGCGGGAAGTATTGAAACTGGAAAGAGAAGGCTTTCAATATCGTATGATGCCAATGTAGTTTCTGTTGGTGAACTTGAAAATCTCATTGTTTATACAAGCAATAAGAATGGAACAATTTACCTGCGTGACATTGCAACCGTATCAGATGCAACATCAGACCCTACAGCAATTAACCACATCAATGGATTGCCGTCTATCGGTTTGCAGATAATCAAACAAAGTGGTTCCAACGCTGTAGATGTAAGCGCAAGAGTGAAAGCAACTTTTACTGATCTTCAACAACAGTATAGTGCACAAGGCCTGAAGTTTTCAATTTCATCAGATCAGAGTCGGTATACACTGGCATCAGCTCATGCTGTTATGGAAGATCTTCTGATTGCCATCATTATCGTGGGTATTGTGATGCTTGCTTTTTTGCACAGCGTTCGCAGTTCCATGTTCGTGCTGGTGGCACTGCCGGCTTCGATCATTCCAACATTCATTGCTATGTATCTCTTCGGATTCTCTCTCAACCTCATGACGCTGATGGCGCTGTCATTAGTAGTAGGAATTTTGGTAGACGATTCGATTGTAGTACTTGAAAATATTTATCGCCACATGGAAATGGGTTCTGACAGACGCAAGGCTGCCATGGACGGACGTAG
>DATJHZ010000542.1:0-22519 GCA_035493595.1 Cyclobacteriaceae bacterium
TGCTTTACCATCAAGCATGGTTGAGATTGCTTCCGTGAGGTAAGCATGTTTAACATCCGCGGCAACCTGAGGATTGTCGTCAATGGCGCCGTGATAGTAAATTGAAAATTTCCCACCGTTGTTTTTCAATAAGAATACTTCTGTGCTTTTATGAGCATTCAGATCTTGTAACACAAGCTGATCTTTGTCGGCAAGGTAAGGTTGTGTTATACCTTTTTGCTGTGCGCGAGATGCCATAGCGGTTGCTGACTCTACATCTTCCAAACCCGAATTGACTAACAAAACAGGTACGTTAGTAGATTTAATGTTCTTGATTCTCTCGATATAATAATCGTCAAAAGGGCAGGCGTTAGAAGTGAATATGATCACAACCCCTGCGTTTGAATTATAGTCTGACAAATGAACTACTTTGCCATTAACATCTTTCAATGCAAAATCTTTTACACTTTGAGCAAGTGATGTAAAACCTGCACCGATAAGAACTAAGAAAAGAAGCTTTTTCATTTTGTTATTTTTTACTCCACACCAACACAAAATTTTCAGTCACTGAATACTGTAAAGGTATGGTCGTTTCAATACCAGATGCAATAATTCGACCAATTATATCACCCCCCCGTTTAAGTTGAAATGGAGTTATTTTCAGGTTTTTAGCCAGGGTAAGGTCTTTTTTGCCATATACTTTTATAAGGGCTTCCTTGGCACACCAGTAAACGCAGAGTTTGGTCAGATCATCTCCGGCGTTGGCTAACTCCTCAGCATCCAGCACACGTGGCGCGATGCGCAGTAATTTTGACTTGGGCTGTTCAAGATCAATACCAACGGATTCATTTTTATCCAGCAACGCGGCTACATAGGGATAGGAGTGACTCAATGCTAACTGATAGTTAGATCCTAAAGGGAAAGGCTTGCCAAATTCATCTTTGGTGATACCCTGAAAATGAAGTCCCATGTTCTCCATCAGTTGCTTGATCAGGGCACGGCCTGCAAGCCACTCTAATCGCTTGGAAGAATTGGTAATAGACTCTGATAGTTGCTCGAAAGGAGCAACCAGTCTGGCCAGATTTTCTTCATCTTCTTCTATCCGCCACAAGGCCAGTGCTCCATTTGTTGTCGCTTCAATTTTCGCTAACGGCATCTATTTCTTTTGATATGCGTAATGAATATTAGAACTTTCGGAAAGTTAGGATAAGATGATCAAACTTCAAGTAACCAGACTTCACTCACTCACAGGCCATCGCGATTGCGTCTATACGTTGCAGCCGTCGATTAACCCTTCGATCATTTTCTCTGGCGCGGGTGATGGCATGATAGCCAAATGGGATCTTGAAAAACCCGAGAGCGGTGAGTTGATTGCCAAACTTCCTAACTCTGTCTATGCGCTGCACTCTATGCCCGGTCATGACATACTTATTGTTGGTCATAATTATGATGGCATACATCTGTTGGACTGGAAGAATAATAAGGAAGTTGCTTCGTTAAAGCTTACAGCGGCACCAATCTTTGATATCCAGTCATACCACGATTTAATTTTTGTAGCTACTGGTGATGGAGCATTGATGAAGGTAAGTGCAAAGCAGTTAACAAAACTGGGTGAAGTAAAAGCATCCGATAAAAGTGCCCGGACCATAGCTGTTAATCCCCGAACGGGAGAAGTAGCAGTAGGCTATAGTGATTATTATATACGCATATTCGACATGGATTCTTTAAAGCTGAAGCATCAATGGCAGGCTCATACCAACTCGGTATTTACGTTACGCTACTCGCCGGCTTATCAATACCTGTTGAGTGGTGGCCGTGATGCCAGGCTAAAAGTATGGGAAGCAAGAGCCGGATATGTGCAAGCTGCAGAGATTGTAGCGCACCTCTATGCGATAAATCATATTGAGTTTAGTCCGGATGGCAAACATTTTGTAACTTGTAGCATGGATAAATCCATTAAGGTGTGGGATACTGAGGAGTTGAAGTTATTAAAGGTGATCGATAAAGCCCGGCATGCAGGGCATGGAACTTCTGTCAATAAACTTTTGTGGACATCACATCACCATCAGCTGGTCAGCGCAAGCGACGACCGCACTATATCTGTCTGGAATATTAATTTTGAATATCAAGCACTATGAGAGTTACACCACTTGAGATCCGTCAAAAGTCATTCGAAAAACATTTTCGTGGCTACGATAAAGATGAAGTGAATGGTTTCCTTCAAACCCTTTCACAAGAATGGGAACGCACACTCGATGAGAACAAAGAGCTGCGTATTAAGCTGGAAAGTACTGAGCGCGAAGTAAGTAAACTTCGTGAGGTTGAAAGCTCATTGTACAAAACATTAAAGACTGCTGAAGACACCGGCGCTAATGTTATTGAACAAGCCCGTCATGCTGCCGAGCTTAACATGAGAGAATCTCAGTTCAAGGCAGAAGCCATTTTGAATGAATCAAAGACAAAAGCCAAGTATATCATAGAAGAGTCTGACCAACGTGCCAAAGAGATTCTGGCCGATATGGAAGACCGCTTTAAAATTCTGGTTGATAATTACAAAAAGCTTGAAGCCACACGTGATGACCTGATCAGCGAATTGAAACGCCTTGCCAGTGATACACTTGAACGTGTTGATAAAGCCCGTGCCAATGCATTAGAGTTTGACGCCGATCAGCATCTCAACCAGGTTCGTCGTGAGGCCAAGAAAGCTATCTTTCCTAATCTGGAATTTTCATCTGGTTATAACAATCCTAAACCAGTTCCTGAGCCAGTCAAAGAAATATCAGCCCCACCACCTGTTGTTGAAGAAGTAAAAACTTTTGTAGTGGAACCCGAGCCTGTGTTTGCTAAAGAAATTGTATTTGAACGTGAAACTGTTGTTGTTGAAACTCCACAACCACGTAAAGTTCAGAAATCTTTCTTCGACGAAATAGGATGATTGGACGTATTGCACTCGAAGGTCTCGAGTTTCATGCCTTTCACGGTGTGTACCCTCATGAAAGAGAATCAGGAAACTGGTTTGAAGTTGATGTAGTTGTTGAGACAAACTTTTTAAAGGCAGCTCTTGAAGATGAGCTTGCTGATACTGTAAACTACGAAACAATTTTTCGTCTTGTTAAAGCAGAGATGGAGATCCCATCTAAACTGTTAGAAACTGTTGCTGAGAAAATTGTTGATGATATCCTTAAAGAATTTCCGTCTGTTACGTGGGTAGAATTTAAAATCTCAAAACTCAATCCACCCATTGGAGGCAAGTGCAGGAAGGCTTCGGTTATGCTAACAAAAAAACAAGGGGAAGCTGCCCAGTAGTTATTCCCCAATAACTAAACTGAACAAATCTTCCCCCACATTCAAACAACCCATTTCTTTATTATCGTATTACTAGTTCTTGTACTAGCTTTTTGCTTAATGATTTTGTGGATGATATCGCTTCTCGATTGATCCCGGTTCTCTCAAATCCTTTAGTTATACAACCAGAAGGATTTGTTTCATATTCTATCTGCTAAGACCAAAATTGATTCCAAAGTTTATCGTTAGCTGAGGAGTTACTTTTGTGTTTTGGAATGAAACGTTTCCAGTGTTGGTACTTAATGGCATACCATATTTTATTTCTGCGAATAAGTTAACAAACCTCGTAGCACCTGGGATGTGACATTCAACACCACCACCTACAGTAGCGCGGTTTATTGTCATCTTACCAAGGTAAGCAGATGAAGATTCTGGTTTGGCAGAAGCTTCTTTATCAGGATCGCCAGCGAATGGATCACTTGGAGGTGCTGCAGACGAATAAGCTGGAGCTGATGAAGGAGCAGGAGCATCAGGTGATGTCATGTACAAATCAGGATCAGTCATTGGACCACCACAAGTACATGCACAAGCATTTAATGTTCCGAACTCAGGAGCAGTTTTAGCTTTAGCAACAGTTGCTTTCTTAGTATTCTTCTTCAGTTGTGAAGCGTAGTCACCATAAAAGTTGAGGCTACCTTTGTTAAAACCTAGAACCACATAAGGCTCAAAATATCTGAATTTCTTTTTCATGAATTGTAGTGGATACAGATTCACTACACCTTCTGTTTCTACAAGCTTAAATTTTTGATCAGCCATTGCCTCTGTATTAAAATAGCTTCTCGTAATTTTTGTATGAAAAGCTTTATCGCCCATCATGGCACCAAATCCGGTTCCAGTTAAAAAGGCTCCCATTTTATCAATGGCAGTGATATCACTGTTAATCTTAAAAGATCTTGTGCCCATCAGGCCTTCTACGCCAAAATAGAATTTGTTTTTTGGCTTGTTTCCAAAATGCTTTCGCTGTGCAAATAGTACAGTTGATTGAGCTAGGATGATTGTTAGAATAACGAATTTGATTGATTGGGTTTTCATATGGGTTTGTCTTTGGGTTTTTGTTGACACAAAGTTGGGGCAACGCTGAGCCGAATTTGAGAGGCATATCCTGATTCAGATAAAATCAGGATTTACAGGATGAGAAAGGGCGTAAACAGGCCTTCTAACAGGCTTTTTTATTGATTTTAGGATAAAATGAAAGAATAGACCGCAGATACGGTGTTGGATTGTCAGGTTTTATGAGTTTCAGTCAGAGAATCCCTGATTGATAGAGGTCATCTCCCTTAGAATTGGGGCGTAATCCGCCAGAAATCATTAATTTTTTATACTGATTATTTTGTAAATTTAAGAACAGCCAAAGCACCTCCTCTATTATGAAAGCGACTATTCGAACATTAATTGCTGATGATCATGGATTAATGCGACAGGGTATAAATGCAATGTTGCAGGGGGAAGAAAATATTGAGGTGATCGCAATTGCTGACAGTGGTGAGAGCGCTGTAAATCTTGTTAATGAACATTCTCCCGATTTGATCTTAATGGATATTGTAATGAGGGGAATGACCGGCATTGAAGCTACCCGGTGGATCAAGGAGCAAAATCCGGAAGTGAAAATAATTCTGATATCAAGTGAGATTAATAAGGACTTTATAACCGCCGGTATTAAGTCTGGCATTGATGGATACTTACCAAAAGACTCCGATAAGGAAACTCTTATTAGTGCTATAAATTCTGTAATGAGTGGCGCTCGTTACTTTAGCCCCGAAGTTACAGCCCTTGTTTTCCAGGACTTCTATCTCAAAGAAAAAGAAGGTAAAGGACTGCCAACCAAAAAAACAACCGAATTATCGAAACGCGAAGAAGAAGTGCTTGTGCAGATAGCCAACGGCAAAAGTCTGAAAGAAGCTGCCGAGTTACTCTTTATTAGTATTAAGACAGTTGAAACTCATAAAATGCATATTCAGGATAAGCTTGGCCTTACCAATACAGCTCAATTAGTAAAGTATGCTATTGAGCATAATCTTATTGAAGTAACCAAAAAGAAGTAATAATACCCTCCAATTTATCTCAATGTCAGGTAAACCCTGATGTCTTGTAGAGTTCCTGATTTTTTAAAATCCGTTTTCATCTGATTTTTTTACACTTGATAAAACACAATTTTGGTTTATCAAACTGTGTAAAATTTATGACAACTCACGAAAAAATGTCTTCAGAGATTTACGACACTGGCCAGATTAGTTCTGTTACCGGGCATGAATTAACAAAGACAAAAGATGCTATTGAACAATTTATTTATAGCTGTTCTCATTCGTTGCGTGGTCCTTTAAAAACAATTACAAGTTTGGTCAATTTAATAAAGGACACTAAAGGAAACGCAGAAGCTGATCCGCAATTATTTCTAGACTGTATAGTTAAAACTGTTGAAAAAATGGAATTCTTATTGAACGATCTTGAGCTTTCTAATTCACATCAAACAATGGCAACGCAATCTATTGATATAGATCAGGTAATTCATACTATATTAAACGAATACAATTCCATTATTCAGAACGAAGGGATAAATGTTACAGTCAGATTAGAGCAGCAGGTGCCATTTCACGGTGATGCCAATAGGTTTAACGTAATACTTTCTCAACTCATAGCCAATGCTATTCATTTTCGTGATCCGAAGAAAGATGTAATGACGATACAAATACACGTTGAAGTGTTGCCTTCAATCTGCACAGTTCAAATTCGTGATAATGGTATTGGCATTAGCGATGCAATACGTCCTAATATTTTCAATCTCTTTTATCGCGGCTCAGAAAAATCTGTTGGTACCGGTATTGGATTATATATTGTTAAAGAAGTATTGAATAAAATGGGAGGTACCATTATCCTGAAATCAATAGAACATAAGGAATCAACCTTCAGGGTTTCAATTCCTAATCTTGTAGCGTAATGTTTATTTACAGGGCAAGTAAATCTATAAGGTAGCTTCAATAATTTGCAGAAGAGCTTCCACTGTACAGGGCTTTTTAATAAATCGAATTGCTCCTAATTGCATGCTCTTTTGTTCATTTTCCGGTGTGGCATTTGCTGAAAAAACCAGGACAGGAATTTCTCTTGTACTCTCTTGCGATTTTATTTTTTGAATGAAGGCAAATCCATCCATTCCGGGCATGCGTAAATCGGTGATAATTAAGTCGGGTGTGTTTGAATTTAATTTCTCTAATCCATCAAGACCATTTGTGCCCGTTATCAATTCGTAACCCTCCATCGATAAAAACTCCGTTAGGTTTTCCAGGATGTCCACAGTATCATCAATAAGCAGAATTTTTTTCATACTTGCTGCAGCGGCAGATTAACGGTGAACTGAGTTCCTTCTCCCATCTTGCTACTGATCTGTATCGTACCATGCAATAAGTCAACAGCTTTTTTTGCTATGGACAGCCCTAACCCCGTTCCCTGAATATCACCCACATTGCTACCTCTATGGAAGGACGTGAAAATATTTTTCAAATCTTCTTCAGAGATACCTATACCTTTATCTTCAACCGTTAGTCTCAGGTATTGTGCCGTATTAGAAATACCGAAAACAACAGACGGTGCATTGGGTGAGAACTTGATGGCGTTTGTTAACAGGTTGATAATAATATTTCGAAGCAACTTTTCATCTGAATAGAATTCAGCAACAGAGCACATTAGTTTAATATCAATGGTATGTGTTTTCGCACTTTCCTCAACCTCTTTTGCAATCTGTAAGAAAAAGTCTTTTATGGAGATAGGATTATGTTGTGCTGTGATTTTGCCAGCTTCTGTTTTGCCAATCATTAAAATGTCATCTAACAAATAGGTCATGTGATTAACCTGTTTTTCGATGGCGTTCAGTTTTACATTGAAATCATCATCATTAAGTTTAGCTCTGTGCTTACGTAAAAAACCTACCACAATAGATATTGTTGATAAGGGTGTTCTGAATTCATGCGAAGCAATAGACACAAACTTGCTTTTGATTTCAACCAGTTCTTTTTCTTTACTTAAAGCTTCGTTGAGTTCAAGCGTGCGTTCATTCACTTTAACTTCAAGGTTTTGTCTGTACTCAATTAGTTCAGTGATATTCTGACCCACCATTAAGATGCCAGTGATATTTTTTAGCGTATCTCGCCTTGGTGTAGCGTTAAGAAGAATTGTTAATTCTCGATTATCTTTTGTCCTGATTGGAATCTGCAAATCACTTACAGGCTTATTCGATGAGACGCGATTCAAAATGATTTTAAGATTTTTATGTTGTGTAGGACTCATGTAGCGACTGAGCTTTTCACCAAGGACTTCGCTCTTCGAATGTCCGGTTAGAGACGCTGTTACTTTATTCCATTCATTGATATATCCGTTTCTATCAGTTCCAAAAATTGGAGTGTTTGCATTTTCAATTAATTCAGAGAGCTCGCGCGCAGTAGCTATAATATGTTGTTCAAATTCTCTTTGCTCAGTTATGTCCTGCATGGCGCCGATCATGCGGACAGGTTTGTTGTCGTTGTAAATAATATAGGCACGATCAAGAACATATTTGTAATTTCCATTAGCGCAAAGATATCTGTATTGCGAAGTCCAGTTTGTTCTACGGTGATCAAATGCATTTGTTATCTCAAGTTGCACGCGACCATAATCTTCAGGATGAATTTTATCCTTTCGCCATTGTTTGGCGGATGTAATATGAGTTGTTGAATAACCGAATATACTTTGAATACCATGATTCCATAATTCAAAATCTTGTTCTATATCCAAATCCCAGATGGCATCATTGGTTGCTCTTGAAAGTATTTCGTAACGCTGATTGTATTCCAGCAATATATCTTCCACCTTTTTACGGATCGTAATGTCTTGCACCACACCTAACAGTAAACGTGAGTTTTCATCATTCGGAACGAAGTCTGTACGCTCATGGATCCATCGTATTGCACCATCTATCGGGCGAATGATTCGGTATTCGATGTCATAAGGTTTATTGTTTGAGAGCGTGAGCGCTACGGCGTCTTTTACTTTTTTCAGATCTTCAGAATGCACGGTGCTTAGATATCCCTCAAAACCAGTATCGAAATTTTCTTCTAATCCAAAAATACGTTTGGCTTGCTCATTCCAATTACCATGATTTGTATCAGGGTTGTAAGTCCAATATCCCATCTCGGCAATGTCATAAGCTCTGCTTAGTAAAATCTGGTTCTGCTGTAGTTCACTTTCATATTTCTTTCTTTCAGAAATATCAATTGCAAAACAACCAAGTAATAAATCTCCTGTGGAATTTTTAATAGGAAATTTTATAGCATTCCAATATTGCTTAACGCCGGCATTATTTTTTGTAAATTCAATAGTTTCTACAGATTGATTTCCATTGATAATTTCAAGTTCATGTTTTTGATTTTTTAACATAAAACCAGACGCAACCATATTATTTTCTTTAAGGTTGTTCCATGTTTTATTGCCATATAAATAGTTGCCTTCGCTATTCTTTATCCACGCTATTGCCGGACTCGCATCCATAAACGCATGAAATCTTTCTTCACTGACACGAAGCGAGATCTCTGCTTTTTTAATGGCTGTTAAATTGTGTGTGGTGATACAATATCCTATTAACCGTCCGTCTGATTTCACGGCGGCGATGGTAATACTATACCATTGAGAGTCCTGGCCTTTGCCATATTCAACTTCATATTTAACGATGTCGCCATGACTAGCCTGCTCAAGATATTTGCGAAATATTTCTCTTCGCTCATCTGAAATGATTTTTAAAATATTGACACCAACATCAAACTTTGGAGATACACTTCGTGCTGGACTATTGGCCATAACAATATTGTACTCATGATCCAGCAGCGTAAATGAATCTTCTGTGTGATCGAAGATTGTTCTCAGGTTTGCTTCTGATTGATGTAAAATAGCTTCCTGGTTTTTATACTCAGTAATGTCACGGCTGATTCCTACAATACCAACAGTAATTCCGTTTTCATCTCGGAGCGGTACTTTTGTTGTCAATAATTCAATCTTTTCACCTTTTAAGTTGATTATGTTTTCTTCTTTATTAGAGAGTGCAATACCAGATTTGAATACTCTTTCATCGTCGTCAAGAAACTTTTCTCCGGTAGATCCAAAATAATCAGTTGTTAATTTACCCAGGGTTTCATGTTCTGAAGTGGCGCCAACCAGGGAAACCATTGCCCTGTTATTAATGATGTGTCTGAACTTACTATCCTTTACAAAAATATAATCGGGTATGATGTCAATAACAGATCGAAGCATTAGTCGCTCCTGTATAAGAGCTTTCTCTGCTTCTTTTAGTGATGAAATATCAGTAGCAATACCAAGTTGCCGAATGGGGATGCCTTCACTATTAAATTCAATTCGAATTTGCTCACGCATCCAGACTTCTTCGCCCCGTTTATTGATGACACGATAGGAGCATGAAACCTGATTTTGATGTTTAAGTAATTCAAGACTTTCCTGTCGGATTGATTTGTCGTCGGGATGAATAAAGTTTGACCATGTGGAAAAAATGTTTGTGATTTCAGGAACCGATATGCCTGTAATTCTCTCAACAGATCGACTGATGTAACTGTTTCCTGATGCCGTCAGATCTGTAGACCATATCACATCATTAGAAGAATCGAGCACCTGATTTAGTTGCTCATCTTTCTGCCTGATAATTGTTTCTGATTGTTCCTTAATAAGAAGTAAAGCCTCCGAAAGTCTTTCATTTATAGCAGACAATTCTTCATTGGCTGATTTAAGTTCTTCGTTTGAAGACAATAATTCTTCATTAACGGCTTGTAATTCCTTAGTCTTATCACGAACGGTTTGCTCCAGATTTTTCCGGATGTCCTCCAGCGCAATATTTCTTTCTTCTAACTCATCCAGGTGAGAATGGGGTTGAACTATTTTTTTCTCATCGTGCATAATGGGGTCTTCATTAAAGCTTGCATTATACCTTTTAACATCGTAGCCAGATCTGGAAAGAAGCTACATGAAGTGAATTATAAAATATATCCTCCAGAAAAAGCAAAGCCCATCAACTCCCCTTAGGTTGGGGTGTAGATGGGCTCCATTTCAATATAATCAAATGATGATCGGAGTACAAGTAATAGAAGGGAAATCTCAGCCCAGTTACGTTGCCTATTTATTGCCGGTTAATAGGTAGTATAAGCATCTGGTGTTAAAGGAAGAACGGAGTCCTGAATATCATATAGACTCACGCTAAATGGGCAGAACATGTAAAGTTTTGTAACGGAGCGTTACACGGAATCAGGAGTGTTTTTTTCAGGGTCAACAAACATGAATCCCCGGGCATCAGCTCCTTCATAAAAATCTACTTCTTTGCCAATGATATACATGGTGTGTTTCTTGTCAACATAAACGGGTATGTCTTCAATGGTGTATGCCAGGTCAGTGTCTTTTCTCTTATCGAAGCCAAGCAAGAGAGCAACGCCACCACATCCTCCCCCTTTTATGCCAACACGCAGGCCATACTCAGCCGGAATGTTTTTGGTGAGCATAATATTTCGCACTTCTTCAATAGCGCGGGCTGATAGCGTAATGGGTTCCAGGTTATTAAGCATGAAAAATGTTGTGATTTTTCTGATTTTTAGAATAGTCCTCCAAAAATATCTAAATTTCAAACACGTTTAGTTTTAAATTAATTCCTATGGAAGTTGCTATTGAGTTTGGAAAGATTTTGTTGCCCGCATCGCTTATTTTATACCTGGCTTATTTGCTGGTGCGGTCGTTCATTCAAAAAGAGATTGAGTTAAAAAAACTGGAGGTACGCAGCCGCAGTATTGAGACGGTGCTCCCCAACAGGCTTCAGGCTTATGAACGAATGACATTATTTCTAGAACGCATAGCACCTCAGAATTTACTCATTCGCCTAAACACTGCCAACATGCCTTCAAGCGAATTTCACCAGCTTCTGCTAAGTGAAATCAGAAATGAATACAATCACAACGTTTCACAACAGGTTTATATGAGTGAAGATGTTTGGAACCTCATCAAAAATGCCAAAGAGGATTTAGTAGTAACCATTAATGAAGCAGCATCTGAAATGACGATTGATTCCACCAGCCTTGATCTGGCCAAAAAAATATTTGAGATCTCCGTAAATAAACCAATCGATCCGTTGGGGCATGCATTATCAGAAATGAAACGAGAAATACAAAAGACTTTTTAATAGCTCTTAATAGATTATGAGAACAGCGCTACTTGCCGGATCAACCGGCCTTATCGGAAAGCAGTTGCTGCAATTGCTTTTGCAAGATGAAACGTATTCGCTGGTGAAAGCAATCTCTCGAAAACCACTGGAATTCAATCATCCTAAACTTGAAAATATAGTACTCAACTTTGAGGATATTACTTCCGCCGGAGACAAGTTAAAGGCTGATGATATTTTCTGTTGCCTGGGTACAACCATGAAACAGGCTGGCTCCAAAGCTGCCTTCGAAAAAGTTGATTACCTGTACCCTCTTGAGATAGCCTTACTTACAAAGAACCAGGGAGCGTCTCAGTATTTATTGGTGTCAGCATTGGGTGCCGACCCTGTGTCTTCTATTTACTACAACCAGATAAAAGGGAGAACAGAAGCCAGCATAAACGTGGTAGGTTTTGAAAGCATTCATATTTTCAGACCGTCCTTGCTTTTGGGCGATCGTGCGGAGGCAAGAACAGGCGAAGATGCTGCTAAACTGGTTTATAAAATTTTCGGTTTTCTCATACCCCTTAAGTATAAATCTATTGAGTCTGCACGTGTTGCGCGTGCCATGCTTCACTTTGCTAAAGATTCCAGGCCGGGCAAATTTATTCACGAGTCGACTGAGCTGCAGCGCTTTTGAATACGAGTTTGGCAAGATCACGACACTTAACATCGGGTCTTACCGTTTAACTAAAATCCTCTGAAATTATCTTCATACGGATACTATTTGTTATTTTAGAAATTGTAAATATTAGTGAATATGAATTATTGGTTAATGAAGTCCGAACCCAGCACATTTTCGTATGACGACCTGGTACGTGATAAGAAAACAGGTTGGGATGGCGTGCGAAATTATACGGCGCGCAATAACCTAAAAGAAATGAAGAAAGGAGATCTGGCACTTATCTATCACAGCAATGAAGACAAGGCCGTTGTTGGTATTGCCAAGATCACAAAAGAGTTTTATCCTGATCCAACGGATAAAGAATGGGTGGCAGTAGAAATTGCTCCTGTTCGCAAATTAAAAAAACCAGTTACACTTGCCCAGGTAAAAAGTAACAAGAAGCTTGCGGATATGGCGCTTGTCAGACTATCACGCCTCTCAGTTCAACCCGTGAAGGCTGATGAGTTTGATTTGATAATAGCCTTAAGTGAAGAAAAATAAACAGATGCCCATTATCATGCGTGTGATGCTTCGATCCTTATTTTACGAAACCCTGAAAACAAATAAATTTTGCATGGCAATATTGCTATGTATTGTCTTTGCTAACATGGAGTCAAGTGGGCAAGCGGTTCAGACTAATCGATTTGAACGAAAACAAAAAGGATCAGATGATTACTACACCATCATCTCACTAAAAGACGAAGGTTTGTGTCTGCTCCGTCATAAAGATAAATACAATGGAAATAAGCGAGTGTGGGAATTTGTTTTGCTCGACACAACACTAGCAGAAAAGAGAACAGTAGAGTTTGAAATTGAAAATAGAAATAACCTGGTAGGTTATGAATACACCAGAGGCTTCCTTTATTTCTTATTTAGAGCCGGCGACACCAATAAGAATATGTTATTTCTGGTGGAGTTCACCACCGATGGGCTAGAGGTGGGCAGACATGAAATTAAACCTGAGCTTGATTTCAGACTAACACACTTTATCAAGGTTGGTTCAAAAATGGTTCTTGGTGGTTATGTCAGTAAAGATCCGGTTATTCTGTTGTATGAAATGAATACTAATCTGATCAAGGTTGTGCCTGGGTTCTTTCAAAAGGAAAATGAACTGGTTGACCTGAGAGGAAACGTTAACAATACATTCAATACTGTCTTAATAGATCGCAGTACCAAGGCTGAGAAGAAATTAATTTTCAGAACATTTGATGAAGAAGGAGAGATGCTGCTGGAGGATGTTGTTTCCATTGACGATCGAAAATCATTGCAGACAAGTATTGCCTCGTCATTGGAGCGGGAAGAGTTGATGGTTTTGGGTTCGTGGGGTGACAGACAGTCGAAGCAATCAGTAGGTTTCTTTAGTCTTACTGTAGATCCTTTCGGTGAGCAAAAAATTAACTACTTTGATTTCGCCAGCCTCAATCACTATCTGGATTTTATGAAACCATCCCGGGCACACCGAATTCAGGAAGCATCGGAACGAGATATTAAAGCAGGTCGCAATCCTGATTTTGCCAACTATGTAATGCCTTATAAAGTTGAAGAACACAAAGAAGGTTTCTTCATGCTTGCTGAGGTATACGAGCAGTCAGGTTCAACAAATCAATTTAACAATCCATATTCAAATCCTTACGGTATGGGCTATGGTGGATTTTATCCATCCTACTATAACCCATATTACCCGGGCTATTACCCTAGTAGAATGTATAACCCGTATGGTTATGGTAGCAATGGTAGAAATACTGAACAGATTAAAACCACACAAAGTGTATTGTTAGCTTTTGATAGCAAGGGCAAGTTGATTTGGGATCAGGGAATAAAAATAGATGAGACCACGCGTCAATCAGTAACTCAGATTTCTGATTTTGTTTATTGGAAAGGTGAAATTGTATTTGTGTATAAGAATAAGGATGCAGACATAAAAGTTAAAATAATTGAGCCTTTAGGAGATTCTGCAGAAGAGATTTCTGAGAAGGTAAGATTGAGTGATCCTTCAGATGAGTTTCGTTCCGAGAAAGAGCAGGAGGGTGGTGTGAGAAACTGGTATAAAAATTCATTCTATGTGTGGGGCTATCAAACTGTTCGAAATATAAATAACCGGGAAGACCGGGTTCGCGATGTTTTTTACGTTAACAAAGTCGTGGTCAAATAAAAGCCTTGCGATAATTGTCTTTCTTTTAATTTCCCTATCAGGAATCAATGCTCAGGTTCTTCAAACCGATCGTTATGAAATTACATTGGCAGAAACCGAGTTGGGTTACGAAGTAGCACCTGCTGACAACAGAGGTGTTTTTGTTTACCGCAGACTTGCCAGTATTGAAAGTGATGTGCTCGAGGTTAATTTTCTGGATACAGCATTTCAGGTTAAGTGGCATGGGTTTCTGCCTATTGATAGAAACTATGTAATTACCAGCCGTCGTTACTTTAACAAATCATTATACTTTGTACTTCACTATAAAGATTTTTCGAAGAACGATATTCAGATCATTAATCTTTCTGACAGCGCAAATTTTTTAAAGTATAGTTTTAAAAATTTTATTCCATTTAATCCCACTGAATTTCATGTTACTAAAAAAGCTGCCCTCATTGGTGGTTATTTCTCCCGAACGCCGGTAATCCTCTACTTTGATTTCGCTACGCAGAAAGCTAAAATTGTTCCTGGCTTGTTTAATGAGCCCGGCGAGCTAACACAAATTAAAACGTATGACGACGACTCGTTTGATGTTCTTACAAGTTCGAAGAATCTGTCAGGTAAAAAAACAATATGGATCAGAAGTTATGATGAGAACAATGAAATTATAAAATCTGTCATGCTCGAACCAGACGGCAACAAGAATTTAATCTTTGGCCGTTCCATAAAGACAGACAACCACATGCAAATTGTGGCAGGTGTTTACTCTACAAATTCAACAGAATATTCAAAGGGCGTTTTCGTTGCCAGCATAGATCCATCAGGACTGCAACAAGTTCGATATTATAATTATGGTGACCTGGAGAATTTTTTTAAGTATTTAACAGTGAGACATGAGCAGCGGATCAAGAACAGAATTGAAAGACGAAGAATAAAAGGCAGAAAAATCAGGTTCAACTACAGATTGTTAGTGCACGATCTGATTCCCTATCACGATCAATATATATTGTTAGGCGAGGCATTCTATCCAAGATACAACTACAACAATGCTACGTTTTTCTCACCAAGCTATAATAGCTATGGACGAATGCCTGTTCAGAATGGTGCCATATTCGACGGCTATTATTATACTCATGCTGTTGTTTTAGGTTTTAACGAAAATGGAAAATTGAAGTGGGATAATAGTTTTGAAATAAACGATGTGAGAACATTTACACTTGAACAGTTTGTGAAGCTTGATACAGACACTAATAAAATTGGATTGCTTTATTTATTTGATAATGAAATCAGAAGTAAAGTTATTAAAGACAATAATGTACTTGAAGGTAAAGCATCAGACCCGATAAAGCTTAAATTTGAAAATGAAACTCTGAAAGGCTCTGAAACCAGTACCAATAAATTGGAACACTGGTATGATCACAATTTCATGGCATATGGTACGCAGTCAGTTACCAGTATTCAGCGAGGTACAAATCCAAAGCGAAGAGTTTTCTTTATTAATAAGATAAGGTATAAACATTAGCGCTGTAATCTTATTGTTCTGCTACTGTATTACAGGAAGTGAGAAATAAAATGTAGCGCCTTTGTTAACCTGCGCTTCAGCCCATACGCGGCCGCCATGTCGGTTGATAATACGCTGCACAATGGCCAGCCCAACACCAGTTCCTTCAAATTCTTCAGCACTATGCAACCGTTGAAACACACCAAATAATTTGTCGGCGTAGTCCATGCTGAATCCCGCACCATTATCCTTCACAAAAAAGATTAGCGAATGGTCATCTTTAGTTGATCCTATTTCTATCTGTGGATTTTCTTTGGCAGATGAATACTTTATAGCATTTGATATCAGATTCATCCATACTTGGGTAATTAACATATTGTCTGCCTTGGCAGGATAAAGTTGATTTACAGTAATCTTAACAGGATGCTGAGTAGAATCACAAATATCATGAATGACATGTTGAACGAGCCCATCCATATCAATTTCAGATTTACTGACTTCCATTTTACCTGACTTTGAAAATTGCAGTAACCCGTCGATGAGCTTATTCATTTTATTGGCATTGCTCTGTACAACAGATACAAGACGTTTTCCATCGGCTCCCACTATTTCTCCGAAATCTTCTTCAATCATTTTAGAGTAACCTATTATAGCTCTGAGTGGAGCTCGTAAGTCGTGCGAAACAGAATATGAAAATGATTCAAGCTCTTTGTTGATGTATTCAAGTTGTCCCAGATTGATTTGCAGATCGGTGTTGAGCTGCTTGATCTGTACCTCTGCTTTTTCAAGGGCATTATTTTTTTCGATCAGCTCTTTTTTCTGCATCTGAATTTTTAGCAATACAGATACTTTAGCTTTTGTGAGCTCTGGATCAAGCGGCTTGGAGAGATAGTCCACCGCTCCTTCTTCAAAGCCTTTCATAATTGAATTGCGTTCCTTCTTTTCAGCAGAGGCAAATATGATAGGAACGTCTTTTGTTCTCTTGTTAGATTTTAAGATCTGTGCTACTTCAAAGCCATCCATTTCAGGCATCTGCACATCCAATATAATAAGATCAATGTTTTTGCTCAGTGCCAGCTTCAATCCATCGGTTCCGTTTGTAGCACTTAAAAAATTTCGTTCAGGTCTTTCCAGCAATTTTTCCATAGCGAAAATATTCTCCCGCTTGTCATCAATGATTAATATGGATACACTGGTACTCAATGCTATTTGATTTTAACATAAATTCTTTCTTTCCGCTCTGTCTCATCAAAACATTTTCTTCTGCTGGAAAATAATAAAGACTCCTTGTCACCAAGTCCAAGAAATCCAAACATGCAAAGACTATTGTAAAAAAGATCTACAACTTTATCTTGTAAACTCTGATTGAAATACATCAACACATTACGACAAATGATCAATTGAAATTCGTTGAACGATTGATCGGCTGCAAGATTATGAGGTGAGAATAAAACATTTTGAACAAGTGCTCTTTGAAAAACAACGGAATCTCCTTTTATGGTATAATAGTCAGAAAAATCAGACACCCCTCCTGCACGATTATAGTTGTCTGTATACATTTTCATTCCTTCCAATGGGTACACTCCCAGCTTTGCGAGCTGCAATGATTTTTGATTGATATCTGTAGCATAGATAATGGATCGGTCAAGCAATCCATTTTCTTTTAATAAAATAGCCATGGAATAAACCTCTTCACCTGTTGCGCAGCCTGCAATCCATATTTTGAGCATTGGATATGTGGCAAGCCGCTTCATAACTTTTTCTCTTAAGGCTTTATAGAAAGAAGGATCACGAAACATTTCTGTAACCGTAACAGACATTTCCTGAACAAATTCTTCAAAGAATTTTTCATCCTTCACTAAAGTTTTTCCAAGCGTATCAATGGTTTCAATAGTTCGGCTTTTCATAAAATGCGTTATCCTTCGCTTTACAGCAGTCTCGGCGTAATCCGTAAAATCATACCCATAGATAAACCGAATTGACTCAAGCAGGTCTTTAAAATCTTTAGTGTCAATTGTTATATCCATAATGCTTAGTAAGGATATAAGCAAACACGCATCAGTGAAAGCAACTGCTCTATGTTAACCGGTTTTGAAATATAGTCTGACATGCCAATGGCCAGGCATTTTTCTTTATCACCTTTCATGGCCTTTGCTGTAAGCGCAATAATAGGAAGCTTGCTGAATTCTTTTGATTTTCGAATTTCAATGGTAGTCTCATAGCCATCCATTTCAGGCATCATTACGTCCATCAATATGAGTTCAATAGAAGGATTTTCTTTCAATACCTCCAGGGCAATTTTTCCATTTTCTGCAGTGAAACAAACTAACCCTTCTTCTTCAAGTGCATTTGTGAGCGAATAAATATTTCTGATATCATCATCTACCAATAAAATCCTTCTGTTTTTCAGGACTTCATCGGCACCATGCAGCTTTCGTATGATGCTCTGTTTTTCTTTCGGCAATTTTGATTCCACGCGATGTAATAACAACATTGTTTCATCGAGCAGTCGCTCTTTCGAGTCTGCGGTTTTTAGAATTACTGTGCTGGCGAGTTTATCAAGGCGAACTATGTCTTCTTTTCTCAGATCTCTTCCTGTATAAACAATAATCGGAATTTTATTAAGACTGTTATCGGCTTTTATTTTCTCCATGAGTTCAAAACCCGACATATCTGGCAACCCTAAATCGATAATTACACAGTCAAAATTTTCTTCCTTCAATTTTGTAAAGGCATTGGTACCCAGATAGGCAGCAGAACATTCTACATCATTGCCGCCAATCAATTCCTGAATTGCTTTGTTTTGAAGTTCATGATCTTCAACAATCAATAACTTTTTAAAATCTTTTTTCTTAAACTCTTCAAGCCGGTCAAACATCTTTTGCAAGTCGATGGTTGTAACGGGCTTTACCACATAATCGAATGCACCAAATCCCAGAACTTCTTTTTTATTATCAAAGGCTGATATGATTTGGATAGGGATGTGCCTGAGATCGGGATCATTTTTAATTTGCTTCAATACCGTGACGCCATTCATAACAGGAAGTTTTATGTCAAGAAGAATTGCATCAGGTTTATACTGACGCGCATAGCTTAACCCTGTGTTGCCCTGATGTGCAATGACACCTTTGAAATTTCTTTGTCGTACAAACTCGAGAAGAACTTTAGAAAAGTCCTCATCATCTTCAATAATTAAAATAACCTGATCTGAAGGCTGAATATGTGCCCGATCATCTATTGTATGTGACTCGCTATTTTCTTTATCGAATACATATTTCTTTTCGCTAAAAGATAGATCTTCATTTTTGATTTTTACTTCAATTTCATTGTCGGGGGTAATATCCAATGTTGAATCAAATAACACAGGCAAATGCAGGGAGAATGTACTTCCTTTTCCGGCTTCGCTCTTCAACTTTATTTCGCCACCCAACACCTGCGCTAGTTTGCGACTGATGGATAAGCCCAGGCCGGTTCCACCATACTTTCTTTTTGTTGATCCGTCTGCTTGTTGAAAAGCCTCGAATACAACAGCTTGTTTGTCTTCAGGAATACCGATTCCCGTATCGGTCACGGAAAATACAATTTGATCACTCACATGATGTTTTCCATTACTTTTAATTTGCTGTGTTGTACTAACAATCAACGACACCTTACCACCGGGTTCAGTAAACTTAAACGCGTTTGATAAAAGATTCTTGAGAATTTGTTCCACACGTTGTTTATCTGTCAGCAACGTTGACGGCAATGGTTTTTGTAGTGTTACAATGAATTCAACAGCTTTGCTTTTTCCTATTTCCGTGAACAAAGAAGACATGCTGGAAATAATGTTTTGTACCAGAACTTCACCAATGTCAAGTTGGATCTTTCCTGCTTCAACTTTAGAGAGATCGAGAATCTCATTAATAAGATTAAGCAAGTCTGAACCCGAGCCATGAATATTTTTGGCAAACTCAATCTCTTTACTGCCCAGTGTGTTGTTTTTGTTTTCTGAAAGCAATTGTGAAAGTATAAGAATGCTGTTAAGCGGTGTTCTTAACTCGTGCGACATGTTGGCAAGAAACTCAGATTTGTATTTGCTGGTTGTTTCAACTTCATTAGCCTTCATTTCAATTTCTCTTTTGGCTACTTCCAGTTGATCATTCTGTTCTCCGAGCATAGTAGCTTTTTCTTCCAGCTCTTCATTCGATCGTTTTAATTCTTCCTGCTGACTTTTCAACTCAATTTCAGAGCGTTCTAATAATTCAGTCTTTATAAAGAGTTCTTCATTAGACTGCTTCAATTCTTCCTGTTGTGTTTCAAGTTCTTCCGCTTGCCGTTGTGTTTCTTCCAAGAGCTCTTTTGTTCTTTCACGTGCCTGAGCTGAGGTAATGGCGATGGCTATACTGTCAATGATAATATTTAAATATTGTTTCTGCAGATCGGTAAAATCATGAACAGTACCCAGTTCGATAACGCTTGTTACTGTGCCTTCAAAAATAACGGGAACTGCGATTATTGTTTTCGGTAAAATATTTCCGAAGCTTGTATTAATCTTAAAATAGTCAGCTGGAATATCTGTTAATTGGATAGGCTTTTTTTCAGCGGCTACCTGCCCCGCCAAGCCTTCGCCATATCGAACCAGAGGGAATTCTTTTTTATCTCTGTCAATAGCATACGCACTAGACAGACGAAGACTTGCTCCATCTTTCTCCGTTATGTAAAGAACGCCAATTTGTGCGTTCATGTAAATTGCTAAATGATTTATGATAGCTTGCGAGAGCTCAGTTAATACTTTATTCCCTTGCATGCTTTTAACTAACTCCGTACTTCCGGTAAGACTCCAGTTTTTACTTACGGTTTCAGCCTCCGCTTTTTTCAGAGCTTTGATATTTGAAATAATAATCAGATAAACAGCAACGAGTATAAGCGTTATGACTGCGAGCAATGCTATAAAAATCAGATTAAAACTGTTCGCATCATCCTCACTTTCCTTTTTTCTTTTAATGAGTAAATTTTGTTCTACTTCTTTTGAAAGACTTACTGTATTTCTGATTTCATCTAAAATACTTTTTCCTTTTCCTTCATTAATAAGTTCCTGAACCTTTTCAAAGCCTTCAGTTTTTCGAAGACTGAGACAAGTATTGAGATAGTCTAAATGTTCTTTTATTAATTTGTCAAGCGTTTGAATATTACGTTGCTGCGAGGGATTGTCTCTGGTTAGCTCTTTTGCTTTGTTGAGATGAACGACAAGATTGTCGCTTGCATTTTTGAAAGGCTCAAAATATATTTCATTGCCGGTTATAATGTAGCCTCTGGCTCCGGCCTGTGCATCGACAGCGTTAACCATAACTTCTTCAAACTCATACAGTACTTCATGCGTATGATTTACCCACTGATTGGTATCGACAAACTTTTCGCTGTTTTGAAATGAGATTATAGCAACAACTAGCAGAATTAGTGAGCATATAATAAATCCTGCCAGTATTTTTTTTTCTAATGTAAACTTCATGAACTCAGAAAGGGTGAATTTTTTTATCGAATTAAACAGGAGCTTTATAAATGTCTTTGATGCTGAAGTTCTATTGTATGTTCATTTCCTGAAGTGGAAGTTTTATTTTGCAACGTGTGCCTTGCCCAACTGTTGATTCAAGAACAATCTCACCTCCAAGTTTATTAACCATTTCTTTTGTAATGTAAAGACCCAACCCTGCACCTTCGCTTTTAAGTGATGCACGAAAGAACATATCAAATACCCGTGGAAGGTACTCGTCTTCTATGCCCATGCCATTATCCTCTACAATAATGTCAGCTATTTTTTCTTTGATGTTAACTGTTACATCCAGTATGTTTTCACTTTTGTTCTTGTCACGATAAAGTATGGCGTTAGAGATCAGATTAGTGAAAATAATTCTCAGTCGATAGGCGTCTGAATAAAATGGTTCATCTTGTGTAACTGAAATAATGAGTTTGGTTTTATCAAACCCTTCGATGTATTTAAGCCTGTCAAAAACTTTTTCAACAACTAAACGAATGTCAATTTCTTCTGTTTGTGTTTCACTGCGTGCATTGCGCGAATATTCTAATATTTCCTTGATTGTTTCGTCGAGTTTTTTCACACTCTTACTCATCATCTCGAAATAATTATGAAAGAATTGATCACGCTGCTCATCTTCACGTTGCACGAGATTTAAAAGACCCATAACAGAGGTAAGTGGTGAACGAATGTTGTGAGAAACGCTATAGACGAAATTGTCCATCTCCTGATTTATTTTTACCAGCGCATCATATTGAAGTCGTAATTGCTGATCAGCTATTTTTTGTTTTGCAACAAATTCTCGCTGACGGAGTGCATTTTCTATTGCTGAAGGAAGACGTGCAAGATTTGTTTTTAATACATAGTCATCCGCACCCTGTTTTAAGCAGGAAACTGCAAATTCTTCTGACACAGCACCGGTTACCAGGATAAATGGAACCACCAGGTGTAGACGATGACATATCTTTAATGCTTCAACGGAGTTAAATTGAGGAAGAGAATGATCAGAAAGAATAACATCAGGATAGTATTCTCTCAATGCATTGGTAAACTCTTCACGTGTATCTACACGCTTTAGTTCAAATGATAAACCATTCTTTTTTAAAAGATGATTTACAAGCCCTGCATCTTCTTCGACATCCTCCAGGATCAATATTTTCAAATTCTCCTTCATAATA
>DATJHZ010000543.1:0-10031 GCA_035493595.1 Cyclobacteriaceae bacterium
ACGGGTAGGTTTATAAAATCCCAAACAAATATTTTTACATTTTGCGTAGCGGCATACTGACAGATCTGCGCTAAGTAGCTTTGATCATATCCAGCATCCATCGTCATGTATTCTAAGTTATGTGCAGCAGCAAAGTCAACATAGTACTTGTATAAATTATAGTTAAGATTGCCAGGTCCTGATGGAATAGAAGTCGTTTCGAGAATACCATCATGCCACCACTCCCACGCAGATTTTCCTGGTTTGATAAATGAAGTGTTGCTGAGCACCGACGGTGTTGCTAATTTATAGATCAGTTCATTGTTCAACAGGTCTTTGTCATCTGTAGAAACAATGACAACGCGCCATGGATACTCACGTGTTCCGGAAGTTTTAGCAATGAAAGTCTCTCGTGTAAGAACGCGGTGATATGAATAAATATCATCAGGGTCTGAAACCGTTTTAGGATATTGTGCCCATTTCCCTTTCATACCGGTTGCAGTACGTTGCACATACATTCCGGGGTAATCAAGTAAATCAGCTTCTGCCACTACCACACGAATTCCAGTTTGCGGATAAGAAAACAGGGTTGGTGTTATGGCGAAACGGTTGGCTGCGATATCTGAAATTGATGTATAGGTGCTATACGAACGTTCCCATGATTGCAATGCGAGATCTGCTTCAGGAAAAATAACTCCCGGGTTTCCTGCGAGGTTAAACGTTGCTGTCTCTGAATCAACAATTACATCACCACCTAGCGCCGTAGTAAATCGATATGCAACACCTTCATCGTAAGCTCGAACAATTAGAGAATAATTATCGGTGAAATCTAT
The DNA here is from genome assembly GCA_035493595.1 of Cyclobacteriaceae bacterium. Classification (GTDB taxonomy): domain Bacteria; phylum Bacteroidota; class Bacteroidia; order Cytophagales; family Cyclobacteriaceae; genus DATCRE01. The sequence continues at coordinate 813 of DATJHZ010000543.1, forward strand.
TTGCAATTCATTAAAGGATTCAGTCAGATCAGCACTTTTACCATACAGGCGTGCGATTGGTCCATTTACTGTTCTGGTTTCAGTTGTTGATACAGTTGCATTTACACCCAACATAATGGCGCCTGCATTAAGGGAAATTGCTATGGGTGAAGAACTGATCAACTGTGTTCCGTCATAGGTAACGTCGTACGCTATGGTGGAACCCACATTCAATGAGATCTGCAATAAACCACTGGGTGATGTAACATCATATTGCTGTGCACGCAGTTGACTTACAAAAAGTAACATCTGCAATGCAATCAATAACGGTAACTGGTAAATTCGTTTCATATCCTACACTTTAAACTATCTATTGTTCAACACTAAATCTGTAAACTATTTTTTCATCAAAAACTTCACCTACATCAACTGCCGTAGAAGGAAAGTGTTTATGGTTTGGACTGTCGGGATAATATTGACACTCCAGGCACAGTCCATCAAATGGTTTATGAAATGATGATCGATTATTCAGGCTCTCACTTTTAAGAAAGTCACCTGTGTATAATTGGACTCCCGGATAAGTGGTGAATATTTCCAGCACTCTTCCTGAAGAATCATCTTTTAATTTGCATTGCGCATGATCAGTACCTGATTCATCTTTATCAAAAATGTAGTAGATGTTCAATCCTTTTGCTACATCACCAACAAAATCAATCCGATCATAAATTTTATTTCCCTTAAAACTCTTGTCGCCAGTTGAAACAATTCCTCCTGTTGGAATATAATCTTTCGTAATCTCAAGAATCCGGGACGAGTGAATGGTAAGTTTATGAGAAAAAATATCGTCGCGTTTTGGAAACAGTTTAAAGTAAGCGTGATTGGTAAAATTCATCACTGTCTTTTTATCTGCGTTGGCGGTGTAGCAAATACTTAATTCGTTTTGCTCATTCCATGAATACTCAACGTTCAGATTCAAATTTCCAGGGTACCCTCCTTCTCCATCTTTACTGAATAATGTAAATGTTATGCGATCTTCATCAATGGTGTAATCAAATGCTTTTGCATGAAATCCACTTTTGCCTCCGTGATTTGAATTCGCACCGTCATTTTTATCAAGCTTATACTCGACGCCGTCTAACATAAAATTTGCGTTCGCTATGCGATTGGCAAATCTCCCGATCGTTGAGCCGAGATAACAAGTGTCATTCTGATAACCATTGAGCGATGGATAACCCAGAATAACGTTATCCAGTTCTTCGTGTTTATCGGGTACGAAAACAGACACTAACGTTGCTCCGTAATTTGTCAGTTCAATATAGGCACCATGCTCATTTTCTATTTTGAAGAGCATAATCTGTTTGCCGTCATGCTCTCCCCAATATTTGCTCGACACCATATTTTTCTTCTGAGTCATCATATCATTATTGATGCAAATAAACAATGGAACCTCCCCCATTTGCCATTCTTATATTTAATTTTGTTTTATTAGTGATTTCCATTGTGTTGTGGTCGTACTGTGTTGCATCCGTATCAGCATCCTTACCATCCAGGTAAACATCGGCTTTGTATACCTTGCCTTCAGGCAAAAAAGAAAAATCAATTGATTGATCGCGGCCTATCCAATTTGTCATGGCCCCGACAAACCAATCATCGCCTTTTCTCTTTGCAATAATCGCATACTCACTTCTTTTCGCACCTAACACTTTTGTATCATCAAATGTCGTGGGAATTGCCGATAAGAATTTCATAATGTCCGGATACTTACGATACTCAGCAGGTGCATCACAAAGCATGGCAAATGGTTGATCAAATAGAACGTACATAGACAGCTCATGGCATCGCGTACCTTGTGATGATGGTAATCCCGGATCAATTGGCTTAAAGAGTTCCTTCGTTTTATTACGCATCGAACCGGGAGTGTAATCTAACGGCCCGGCGAGCATTCTTGTAAAGAGTACATCTAAGTGATGATCTGGATTGGCAGTTAAATCCCACTTAGAACACTCTGCACCGCGAACAGCTTCATAGTTAACAATGTTAGGATAAGCGCGTTCGAGTCCGGTAGGTTTACTGCATCCATGAAAGTTCACCATCAACTTTCGTTTCGCAGCAACTGAAGCAATTTTTTCAAACCACGCAATGGCGAGTTGATCATCACGATCAATAAAATCAACTTTTAATCCTGCTGCTCCCCATTGCTGGAATAGATCCATGTAGCGATCAAGATCAGCAATCAACGTAGTGGCAACACACCAGAGAAATATATTTACATTTTTTGATTTACCATATTGAATAAGTTCTTTGATATCAACTTTAGGATTTGCCTTCGAGAGGTTGTAAATGTCTGACCACCCTGCATCAATCATCAGATATTCCAGTTTGTTGGCAGATGCAAAATCAATGTAGTGTTTATAAAGAGCTGTGTTGCGATTGTTCATTCCAGAAGGAATGCCTGCATCTTCAACAATAGCATCATGCCACCACTCCCATGTTGCTTTTCCGGGTTTCACCCATGAAGCATCGATCGCCAATGGTTTTGCAAGTTTATAGATCAAATCATTGGTAAGAAAAGTTTTGTCATCATCGGATGGCATAATGACTCTCCATGGAAATGTTCTTGTTCCTTCTGTCTTGGCGACGAAGTTCTCTGTTTCTTTTACTACTGAAACAAAATTTCCCCAACTGCCCAACTCTGTTCGCTTGGGATAATTAGCCCATGTACCTTTTATCGAGCCTGCACTTTTCTTCAAGTACATTCCCGGATAGTTGAGCACATCGGATTCACCAACCACTATATTGATTTTATTATTGGAAAATAAAACGGGTGTGAATGCTTTCTTGTTTTCTGCAATACCGCTAACGGATGGATACTTTATGTAGGGAACTTCCCAGGATGTAAATACATCGGTCTCAGGAAAAACAACTGACGGATCACCGCTAAAATTAAAGTTAGCTTCTTCACTGATAACCGTGACAGGCGAATCAATGTTGGTTTTAAATCGATAGGCAACACCCTCGTTATACGCACGAAGAAAAATTGAATAGTTGCCCTCAAAATCAATTATCAATTCGTTGTATCGATCATCAAGCGTTTTAAAATTTCCATACGGCAAGTTGATAACGCCTTTGTGATTCTGTTTCGATGTCTTTTTTACTTTAGGAGAAGCTCCTAATACCTGATCTTGCAAGACAAGAGCAATTGCTGAAGGCGTAACTATCTCGATTCCCTTGTATGCAACGGAATAAAATATCTTTTCGGATACAGATACCCGAATGGTGAGGTTTCCATCAGGAGAAATTACTTCAAGCTTTCCTACCTTATTCGAAGCAAATGAATATACGGAACAGAATAGTAACAATATCAGCGCACTATTTTTCATTGATAAAAGAACTCTATTAATAATCTTAAAATTCATTTCTGTTTATTTAACGATTCAACTACTACACTATTCCGCTACAAGTTGAAACACTACACTCTCAAATTCATTGTACATTGGAAACCGCACACCGTATGCCATTAAAAACTCTCCGGTAAATCGTTTTCCTTCCAATGGTGATAACCATGAATATTTACCTGGTGCTTTATTAATTTCTTTCAACATATAATATTTTTTTGGATCGAGACCATGCATGTATAAAACTTGATCGTTACCATAGATCTCTTTCTTTTTAAGATAAGAAAACACAAGTGCTTCTTTCTGATCTGGGGTAGCGTACATCAGGGCAACGCGATTGCTTTCGTATGGGGAGAGCAGCCGATAGAGATCACCATGTTGAATGATGTGTTTTATTCCGTTGTACTCCTGGATTGCCTTTCTTGAAAAATCTTTCTCCTCCGGATTCATATCTTTCGGCTGAAGATCCATGCCAAGTTTTGCAGACATGGCAACATCGAAACGAAATTTCAAAGGTGTTATCCGTTGGGTTATGTGATTGGGAACTACTGAAACATGACTTGCCAAACCAATGGGTGGAAAGAAGTAGGCTGTTCCCCACTGAATAAAAATCCGGTCAAGTGCATCGGTGTTATCACTGATCCAATATTCATCGAAGAAGGGCATGGTTCCATAATCAATTCTGCCACCACCACCAGAACAAAGCATCATGGATACATCAGGATATTTTGCTCGCACTTTCCTTAGAACTGCAAGTAAGCCTTTGGTATACCTGATCCACAAATGTGATTGCTTATCTGCCGATAAATAAGATGAGCCTACGTTGGTCATATAGCGATTACAATCCCACTTGAGATAAGCTATCTTTGGATTTTGTGTTAGTAAATTATCAACTACGCCAAAAACATGATCTTGAACTTTAGGATTGGAAAGATCAAGGACAAGCTGGTTACGGCTCAAATCCAGTTCGCGATTGGCACTTGTAATTACCCAATCAGGATGTTTCTCATACAATTCACTTTTAGGATTCACCATCTCAGGTTCAATCCAGATTCCGAATTTTATTTTCTTTGCTTCGGCTTCTTTCACCAAAGCATCAATTCCGTTTGGTAATTTCTTTTTGTTCACCTCCCAGTCACCAAGGCCAGCGTTATCATTATTACGGGGGTATTTGTTGGCAAACCATCCATCATCGAGCAAGAATAAATCAAAGCCCATGTCAGACGCATCGCCAATAATTTGTTTTAATACGTTCTCATCAAAATTAAAATATGTTGCTTCCCAGTTATTGAGAAGCGTTAGACGTGGTCGTTCATTTTTATGAATGCCATACGTGCGTGCCCACGAATGAAAGCGTCGTGTAACCTCACCTTTACCAGCGTGACTAATGGTGTATAGTAGTGAAGGTGTTTTAAAAACTTCTTTAGGTTTAAGCAAATATTGAGAGGCAAATGGATTAATGCCCGATAGTATGTGCAGATTTTTTAATTGATCTACTTCAAATGATAACTTCCAGCTTCCAGGCCAAGCCAACGTACCTCCTATCACTGTACCATCTTCTTCTCTAGCCGGGCCGTTAAGTCCAACTACAAAACATGCATGACCAAACTGGTTTGATCGAACACCCAGCTTTGACTCCTGTACTTTAATACCTTCATTGAGTTGTTGTTCGCTCATGTTCATTTCGGAAGCCCAATCGCCATAGAAATTAGTTAACCAATAGGATGACTCATTAAACATTAGCTGCGACGAAGCAAAGTTATAGAGTGTAACATCGCCCTTTTCCTCATGAACAACTTCTGTCCATTGTTCAATGATATTGTCTTTCTTGTAAGATTTGAAGCAGAGATAAATTGAGAAATTGTAGAACTTATCCTTTAACAGAATTTTGGTTTGTGTAATATCCTTTTCTAATTCTGTTATATCATGTTTTACATATTTAAGTTCTGTGGTCAGATTTCCATCGGCATGAGTAGCACGAAAGGCTGGCTCATTTACAAATGATTTTCCGAAGGCCGAGTAAGCATCTAATTTTGTCAGATCAATATTTGTGATTTCATTTTCTGGCAACAGCTTGCCATAATAGCACTGCTTGAGCTCACCATCTTTGTCGACTTTAAAAACCAGAGATGTGTTAGCAGTTTGAAGTGCTACGGTTTGTGCACTTATTTTCAGTGTTAGCGTATTTATTATCAGAAGGACTATCAGTCCCAGCTTCATTATTGCTTTGATTCTTTTCCCCACTCTATTCTTCACTTTAAATTTCAAATGACTTTGTTTTTTCTTTTTTGATCGGGTTTTATGTTTTCAAAATACGTTGAAATAAATTCCTCTTCGCAAGAGTCAAAACAAGATTCCATGCGAAGAAGAATTCAAATTCACTGACCAGTTGTCTTTGGTCTATGTTACTTTAATCAATTACTATCTTTCTGATTTTGTGATTGTCTTTATCAGCCACATATATATTACCAGCAGCATCCGTAGCTACACCTGTGAGATAATTAAATTGTGCAGCCGTGTCTGATCCATCTGCATAACCTCCCGTACTTCCGGCAAGTGTAGTTACAACACCAGCTGATGTTATTTTTCTTACTTTATGGTTGTAGGTATCGGCCACATATATGTTTCCATTAGCATCGGTAGCAACACCATACGCATATTGAAATTGTGCAGCAGAGCCAGTTCCGTCAGCAAAGCCACCTGTACTACCAGCCAATGTAGTTACTACACCTGCTGATGTTACTTTTCTGATTGTGCTGTTACTCGCATCGGCTACATAAACATTATTGTTAGCATCTGTAGCTACGCTATATGGGCCATTAAATTGCGCCTCAGTTCCTGTACCATCTGTAGAACCGGATGTGCTGCCGGCTAGTGTAGTAACAACACCGGCAGGCGTTACTTTTCTGATTTTATGATTGTCCTTATCAGCCACATAGAAATTGCCATCAGCACCTCTATTTATACCTGTGAGGTAATAAAACTGTGCATCTGTGCCAGTAGCATCGGTATAACCACCTGTGCTTCCTGCGAATGTAGTTACAACACCTTCTTGTGTTACTTTTCTGATTTTATGATTATAAGTATCGGCCACGTATACATTGCCATCAGCATCGGTTGTTACACCGTAAGGATAATTAAATTGTGCTGCATCGCCGGTACCATCAGCAAAGCCATTCGTGCTTCCTGCTAATGTGGTCACAACGCCTGCTGGCGTTACTTTCCTAATTTTATTATTTCCAGCATCTGCTACATATATATTACCGTTTGCATCGGCAGCAACACTGAATGGCTGACTGAATTGTGCATCGGAACCAGTACCATCAGCAAAACCATTGGTGCTTCCTGCCAATGTGCTTACTGTAACTGTAAAAACAAAATCGAAGTTTGTGCTTTGCACAGTATTACTGCCTACTGTTACCTGGATATTACCGCTACCTGCACTGGCAGGTATAACAACGGTGAGTTGTGTCGCGCTGGCATTTGTTACTTCGCATGATTTTCCATTGAGGGTAACGATATTTTCAGAGGCAGTAGTACTAAAGCTCGTTCCGGTAATCACTACATGTGTTTGCTTTGGACCCGTTGTGGGTGCAATTGAAGTGATGGCTAATGGCAAGACAGCTGGAACAAAAGTAAACATTGTACTTTGTGCTGACTTAGTTCCTACGGTTACTGTAATTTTTCCACTACCGGCATCGGCGGGAATGGTTATGCCAAGCTGCGTTGCAGTAGCACTTGTTACAGGACAGGCTTTTCCGTTAAGCGTTACTGCATCTTCAGAGGCTGTGGCACTAAAGCCTGTACCCACTATAACAACAGGAGTACCTTCTCCACCTGTACTGGGTGTGATTGATGTAATCTTCAATTCCGGAACCGGTGGTGCAGGATCATCTTTACTACAACATGCAGCGAAAACAATGATCAAAGCAAATGTTGCTGCTGCTGTTAGCGAAGATAGATTTTTCTCCATCTTGATTTTGAACAATAGGTTAGTATTCGTTTTCATGGTTATGGGTCGTTTAAGGTTTTATTGATTGGTGTATCCGGGATTCTGATCCGTCGGTTCGATATCTGGATTATTAATTATCTCTTGACGAGGAATTGGATATACCTTGTGATGATCGTCAATAGTGCCGCTTTCTGATGCCCAATGATTACGAGCGGAAACCAACTCAACAAGTTTACCATAACGATTCAAGTCCATTCTTCTCCAGCCTTCAAAGCAAAGCTCGCGCATTCTTTCATCGAGTATTTTTGTACGAAAGTCTGCTTGAGACATTCCTGTACTCCATTCTTTATCGGCAGGAAGTGCCCCGCCCCAAGCACGCGCCCTCACTTTATTTACTTGTGTAACAGCGTCGCCTGTGTTTCCTGTTTCGTTTAGCGTTTCTGCATAGCATAATAAAATATCTGAATAGCGTAGATAGAAAACGTTCTTGCCGGAATAGTAAAAACTGTATACACCATCTCCACGGATATCTTCATACTTCTTTACGTGTGGATCAAGTTCATCAGGATATAGTACCGGACCATAATCCACACCTTCATATTGAAAATTAAAACGGATACTTTCATCTCTTCTTAGGTCACCATCTTCCCATACGCCTCCGTCAGCAACCATTTGATAACCATACATCGTTGGCATCATCAGGTCATATCCACCAAAGTAACAATATGGTTTAGCGTTGGTAACCGAACGTGTACCCATTTGCCATTGGATCTGATTCTGATCAGGATACGGTGCGAACTGAAATGAGTAAATAGATTCAGAAGGATTCGGTTTGTTGGGATCCCACAAGTCTGCATAATTTGCTACAAGGCTATGCTGACCGCTACTAATCACAGCTTCAAATTGTTCTTTAGCTTTTGCATAATCGCGCAAACCAGATTCTTCCTGTGCATATAGGTAAACTTTGCCAAGCATGGCTTGCGCAGCAGTTTTGGTTGCTCTTCTTTTATCCGATTGTGTATCCGGTAAATGCTCAATGGCTACTTCGAGGTCGCTAATGATCTCCGCATAAACTATAGACAAGGGTTGTCTTGCTGTGCCATATTCATTAAGCTTATCAACATCTACTACCGGAATTTCGCCCCAGTATTGGGCTGCATCAAAACTTAACGCTGCTCGAATGAAAGAAGCATCACCCAACAAAATATCTCTTCTTGCAGGATCTTGCTTGTTAGCTTTCAAAGCGTAGATAGTTGATGATGCCGTACTGATAATAGGCCAGCGTAATTCCCATTGATGCTCCAGCGCTTTGTTGCTTGGCGCCAGGAAACCATCATACTTATCAAGTCCGCCCTGATCTGCATCTGATGTTACCTGTTGAGTTCCTTGCTGTGATTCATCGGTACCTAACATTACTATAAAACCGTCTCTATCCTTCTTGCTGTTGCGCCAGCTGGTGTACATACCAAGAATCAGCGGCTCGATTTTATCCAGATCAGCAAATACTTCCTCTTGCGTAAATGCCGTCTGTGGTTTTTGATTTAAAAAATCAGAGCATGAGCTTAAGACCACAAGCATGAGGGTCATTAATTTCACTCCTATATTTTTATTCTTCATGATATAATCTTTTTGTGTTGAATTAATTTTAAACCCTGCTTAGAACCCGAGATTAACACCCGCAACAAACATTCTCGACATCGGATAAGCATCACCGGTTTCAGGATCATATCCTTTATATTTTGTTGCTATAAACACATTGTTACCAGTGAAGTAAATACGCAAAGTGCTCACTTTGACTTTCGTTAAAACAGCCGGAGGAACAGTATAGGCAAGCGTTAATGTAGATAATCTCAAGAACGAAGCATTCTGAACTCCTAAATCAACATCGCTAAT
>DATJHZ010000544.1:0-3663 GCA_035493595.1 Cyclobacteriaceae bacterium
TCGGGCAAGAAATGCAGACACTGTATATTCATTTGCGTAAACATCATTGTCATCTCCCAACGCTCCCTTTGCTTCTGTTAAATCATTTATGATGGATGTATAGCATTCAGCAATAGTGTTTCGTGCTGGATATTTTATATCCCCAAAGCTTTCCGTTGCCTCAGTAACAATTGGAATTCCTAATCCTGTTGATGGTTCCATCCAGAAACGCAATAATTCAAAATGAATAATGCCCCGGATAAATTGAGCCTGTGCTTTGTAATAAGTCTGGTCAGCTGCTGAAAGATTTGTTAAATCGTTCAATATGATGTTTGCCTGGTTAATAGCTGCATATCCCTTAATCCACATTCTGGTTGTGGTTGAGTTTGTGGTAGCCATAAGTTTGTTTGAAACTTCCTTATACTGATCAAACGTACCTCTCCAGTTTACATAATCTTCTGATGCGAGAAGATCGGCGTTCAGCAACAGATCAGTTGAATATAATCCACCCTCCATGATGTTGGGGCCGGTTGTTCCAGGACCTGATCCAATTAATGCATAGGCACCTGTCATCAGTAGATCAACACTTTTTTTCGCCTGATCTGCTTCCACAGAAGTTGTCGGATTCAAATCCAGTTCTTTTCCGCACGAAGCAATTAAGAGTATGACAATTATAAATAATGATTTTTTCATAAGAATATCTTTTAGAAGCCTAGCTTAATTCCGAAAATGATACTTTTTGCCTGCGGAGCAGAATAGTAATCAACACCGTTAGCAAGATTAGAAGATTGGGTTGTTGCTGATGGTGCAGTATAGCTCACTTCAGGATCATTTCCTTTATAATTTGTGATCGTGAATAAGTTCTGTGCGGTTGCATAAATCCTGATAGAATTAAACTTAGCAGCGTTAGCAATAGCAGTTGGAATACTATATCCTAAACTCACAGTTTTAAATCTCAGATAAGAACCGTCAGAAATAAATCTGGAGGTTATACGATTTCCATTGTTGACGCTGAGATCAGGTCGCGGCACATTCGTTTTGTCGCCTTCTTTTTTCCAGTAGTTCATCATGTCAACTGTTTGGTTGTCCAGACCATAATTAGAAAATGTCTGTTGCTGGAATACGGCTGATGAATTGAAGATCTGATTTCCATATGACCATTGTGCGAAGATGGATAGATCAAAGCCCATGAACTCAAAGGTGTTTGTTATACCACCATAATGTTTTGGATTTGGACTACCCAATACTCTGTAGTTTGCCAATTGACTTGCGTTACTCCAGTTATTGGTTGTAGTGCCATCAGCCAGATAATATAATGCATCACCATTCGATGGATCTACCCCAGCGTATTTCACGCCATAGAATACTCCGATAGGTTGACCTTCTATAGCAGCATTAAGATTTCTACCAACAGGTAATATAGGTTGACCAACAAGGTCTACCACTTTGTTTTTAAATGTTGATATGTTAAACGAGGTAGACCACTTGAATTTACCAACTAAATTTCTGGTGTTGATGTAAATGTCCCAACCTTTGTTAGACATTTTTCCTGCATTTCTTAACGTTGAGGTATAGCCACTGGTAGGTGGTATTGGTATAGACAATAACAAACCGTTAGTATTTTTTGTATAGTAATCCACACCACCGCTTATCCTGCTATTAACAATTTCATATTCTACACCAAGGTCCCACTGGGTTGTTTTTTCCCATGTTAAATTATTGTTTGCAAGTTGTACGGGATAAAGTCCAACGCGATCTCCAAAATAAGTACTGGTATATAACCCTCTTGAAGCAAAGTTTGGAATTTCAGAATTACCTGTTAATCCAATAGATGATTTGAGTTTCAGGAAGTTTAGAACGTTGCTTATTCCGGTACCCTTAATAAAGTTTTCTTCAGAAAGAATCCAGCCAACGGATGCTGCCGGGAACCAGCCATATTTTTTGTCCTTACCAAAACGACTTGATCCATCATTTCTTAAACTCGCAGATACCAGATATTTATTATTGAATTTATAGTGGAGTCTTCCAAATACGGATGTGTATGCATAACTGGTTTGTGCCGAATTAAATGAAGTGTTTTGTGAAGCGTTTGCTAAATATTTAAAATCATCAGTTGGTAAACCCAGTCCCTGGATAAAAGAAGATTGAGTTACCGACTGTTGATAGCTTTGTCCTAATAAAAACTCTATGTTATGCTTATCAAAAGATTTCGTGTAATTCAATGTGTTATTAATATTATAGTTGATAACACGAGTGGTACCATACTTGCCAGATGAAGGTGTAGCAACAGTGACTGGAGTTTTTGAACCATTCCATCCGTATTCATATAGCGATAGAAAATCTACACCTGCCTCACTTCTGAAATTAAGCCCGTCCATAATTTTCCATGATCCATACAGATTTGAAAAATTTCTCCACTCGGTAGAGATGTCTTTAAAATTGGCAATGGCACGATAAGGATTACCATAAAAAGTATTGTCATTATAATCACCTGTGCTGTCGCGTAGAGGAATAATAGGAGCAATTGCATTTCCTTCAAGTGGACTTCCAAATGAATTGTTTTCAGGAACATTATTCTTTTTTGAATAGATCTGATTGATACTTGCGCCAATTTTTATTTTGCTGTTTACAGTGTGATCCAGGTTAAACCTGCCACTCATTCTCTGGAATGAATTGGCTATGATAATACCATCCTGATCTAGGTATGCAAGGCTGGCAAAGAATTGTGTCTTCTCATTGCCACCTGCTGCTGAGAAATCATATTGCGACATTCTGCCTGTTCTGAATGCCTGCTTGTTCCAGTTGTCATTTATTTTTCGACTTACCAGATCTGAGAAGCTTCCTGTTCCTGTAAGTGGTCCACCACCGGCATCATTCCATGCAGTATTTAAATCATTTGCTGCATAGCCTGCATTAACAGCTGCAGCAGAAAACATTTCTGCATACTGTTGGCCATTTAGGAATTTCCGTAAATGGGTGGGACTTGAATTACCAGTTGAGTAGTTGAGATTGAATTTTGTTTTTCCCTGACCTCCACGCTTAGTGGTTATAATCATTACACCATTCGATCCTCTGGCACCATAGATTGCTGCAGAGCTTGCATCTTTTAATACTTCGATTGACTCAATGTCATTGGGGTTAAGATCTGCGAGTGGGTTAGCAGCATTGCTGTCAGTAAAGTTTGTCTGGTCAGTAGATGTAACGATGAATCCATCAATAACAACAAGAGGTTGATTGCTTGCCGTCACTGAAGCAGAACCGCGAACTCTGATGCGAAGAGCAGCACCAAGTTCTCCACTGGGTGATGATATCTGCACGCCTGGTGTTCGGCCTTGCAAAGCTTGTTCATAACTGGTAACGGGAAGGTTTTGAATGTCAGCTCCCTTTACTTTTGAAATAGAACCTGTAACACCAGCTCGTTCTTGTGTACCGTAACCTACAACCACTACCTCACCAAGTTGCTTGGCATCCTGAGCCATTACAATGTCGATAACGTTTCGAGCACCGATTTCAACTTCCTGAGTAACCAAACCTATGAATGTGAATTGCAACGTTACGTTACCTGGAACGGAAATAGAATACCTTCCCTCTGCGTCAGTTGCGGTACCATTAGTGGTTCCTTTTATAATCACATTTACGCCAGGTAAAGCTGTACCATCTTCAGCAGAAGTTACTTTGCCTGAA
>DATJHZ010000545.1:0-20947 GCA_035493595.1 Cyclobacteriaceae bacterium
AGGTCTGAGTGTGCTTGTTACAGGAGACATTGTTTCTGTTGAACCATCACCAAATAAAATCTGTCCGTGTTCACCAAATTGAGTTGTGGAGTTTGAGTTAAGATATGCCGTAATAGTTATTTTAACCGTAAATCCTGTCGCAGTACAAACTCGCTCTACCTTAATATCTGCCGAACGCATGTGACTGGCATACGTCTCGATGTACAGCATAGCAAAAAATAAAAATAAATATAATGATCTGTAATACCGACGATTCATTTTGTGATTTTAATTACAGTTGAGTGTATGAGATTTTTGATCATATATTTTTTGGGCATTGGTAAAAATGATTAACAAATAGTTATCGTAAAACAAAATGAGATAAAGGCTAGCTATGTGTAGGTAAAGCATTCTTTTTGATTGAATAATAATTCTCATTATTGTTTGTGCTATTGACGATAGCGCTGAACCATAATCTTATTATTATGAAATTGAATATATTATTTTCGATAGCCGTTTTGGTTACATTTTCATTATCGTCATGTCATTCTGATATTGATGATTCACCAAGTGCATCAGAAGATGGAAATTTCACTACACCGGATTGGTCTGAAGCTACTCATGGTAATGATGTAGATCCTGATTATGATATAGTGCTGGCTCAGGATAAAGTAAACTCCATTGAGATTACCATGACATCGGATGATTGGCAGAATATTCAGGATGATATGGAATCGAAATGGGGAATTGCATTTGGAGCAGGCGGTCAACAACATGGCGGAGGTTTCTCATCAGAGGAAGCAGACTATGTTGCTGTGTCATTGAAGTGCAATGGACTCGAATGGTATAAAGTTGGTTTTCGCTTAAAGGGTAATTCGTCACTTTCAAGTACATGGCGAAATGGGATTTATAAATTACCCTTTCGCTTGAATTTCGACAAGTTTGAAGACACGTATCCACAGATCAAGAACCAGCGATTTTATGGATTCAAAGAGCTGTCAATGTCACCTGGCGCAAATGATAATACATTGATCCGTGAGAAAGTTGGTGCAGATATTTTTTTGATGGCGGGGATTCCATCGGCCAGAACTTCGTTTTATAAAGTATATATCAATTTTGGGAGTGGTAAAAAATATTGTGGTGTTTATACCATGGTTGAGGTTGTTGATGATACTATGATTAAAGATCAGTTTCAGAGTGATGATGGAAATATTTATAAGCCAGAGTCGACCTTTCAGACTTTTGTTGAAAGTGAATTTGAGAAGAAGAATAATGAAGATGCCAATGATTATAGTGATGTAGAAGCAGCCATCGCTGCATTGAATAGTACATTGCGTACTACGAATCCAGAACAATGGCGCACCAATTTAGAAGCAACTTTTAATGTTGACCATTTTATAAAATGGCTCGCTGTGAATACAGTCATGCTGAATTGGGATACGTATGGTAATATGGCTCATAACTATTATCTGTACAATGAGCCTTCTGAAGGTCTCACATGGATTCCCTGGGACAACAATGAATCTATGATGAGCAAAGGAAATAATGCGATCACCATGTCGCTATCAGGTATTTCATCAAGCTGGCCCTTGATCCGTTATGTTATTGATGATGATGTTTATAATGCATCATACAGAGTTTATGTAAAGGATTTTACAGACAATATTTTTACAACCGAAAAGATGAATACTCTTTTTGATAAGAATCATGATCTCATCTCACCTTATGTGATTGGGCCTGAAGAAACAGAAGAAGGAAAATATACTCAACTGACAAGTACAGCATCTTTTACCAGCGCACTAACTGATTTGAAAAATCACGTAGTTACTCAACGTAATGCTGTTAGTGCATACCTGAAATAATTTGTGAGCGCAATAATTTTGTTAATATTTTGGGGATAAGATTAGTAAACTTCCAAATTTTTTAACCTCATAAAATCGGCGATTAACCTCAATCAGAAAATGCAGATGATTGTTGAATTTATAAATGCATTCTGTATTTGTAACCATACTTGGTATTATACCTAAAAAATAAAACAGTTCACCTCAAATGCTTATTTCACTGCTTAGTACATAGATTACTTTAGTCACTTTTGTTTTATCAAGTTTTAGTAAACTAAATTTTTTGTAAAATGGAAAGAAAACAATTTTTAAAGAGCCTCGGCATGACTGGCCTCTTAGTACCATTAATGACCTCATGTAACAATGGAGATGATGTTACACCATCACCTACCATTTCCAGTTTTACGCCATCCAGTGGAGCGGTAGGAACATCAGTGACGATTACGGGTGCAAATTTTAGTACAACAATTGCAAACAACACCGTTACATTTAATGGTACAACGGCTACAGTTGTTTCTGCAACTGCAACACAGCTTGTTGTTACTGTTCCATCAGGAGCAACCACCGGCTTGATTGCTGTTACAGTCAACAGTAAGACTGCTACATCTGCAAGTGACTTTACAGTTACTACTGCCAGCAGCAGCACATCGTTGAGCATTACGGGTTTCACAAGCTCAGGAGCGGTAGGTTCTTCTATCACTATCACAGGTACAAACTTCAGTACAACAGCATCTGAAAATACGGTAACGATCAATGGTGTTACAGCTACTGTTACTGCAGCAACCTCAACTCAACTTACTGTAACCGTTCCGGAAGGAGCAACGTCAGGCGTGATTGCCGTTACGGTGGCAGGTGTTACAGTAACAACATCATCCAGCTTTACAGTTGGGTCGGCTTCTTCTTCCTGTAGCACTACGGATTCTGAAACAGAAGGCCCTTTCCCAACCAAGAGTCCGTCAAGTCTTGTTAAGGTTGATATTCGCTCTGACAGAACCGGGGTTGCTTTCACAATTAACATCACTATCTTGAATAAGAATAATAGTTGCGCAGCGCTTGAAGGAGCGCTTGTTGATATCTGGCATTGCGATAAAGATGGTTACTATTCTGAATATGGAGGAACATCCATGCAGACAGTAGATTATACGTCTGTACATTTCCTTCGTGGAAGACAAGTGACAGATAGCAACGGATTAGTTAGCTTTACTTCTATATTCCCAGGTTGGTACCAGAGCAGGGCAACACACGTTCACGTTCATGTTTACAATTCAGCAGGAACTTCTTTACTGGTTACACAGATTGGTTTCCCAGAAGGTTCAGGTAGTGCAGTGAGTCTTGTTAATGCATCTACAGCCAATGGTTATACAAAAGGAATGAGCGGCTATACTTATAATGCGAGTGATAGCGTGTTTACAGATTCAATCGACAATGAAATTGCTGTTGTTGAAGGAAGCGTTGCAGATGGTTATACGCTTACGCATTCCATTGTAGTCAGTGCTTGATTAAAATAATTGTATGGCAGTTCGCACTATCAGATTGTGTTATCGTAAAGTAGTTAATGCTGCATCAGGCAAGCAATGGGATAAACGTGTATTTGAAGCTACGTATAAAGAATATTATATGCAGGCACAACAATTTGATCAGGAGAATAAATATCAAACGTTTAATGAACTGATTGCAAATGTGCCCAGAGCTGATCAAATGCATTACCTGGTAAGTACTTCTGTGGCTGGTTATCTGAAACAATTGAATGAGCGTATACCTGATGTGTTGAATGTATTTGGAAAACCATGTATACCTTTTAAAAAATTCAAGTTCGAGATAATTCAATCAAGTATTAAAACAAAAGAGCAACATGCTGTGGAGATTATGTTTTACAGTGAGCCGTTACTATGGCTTGACAGTATTGGCACTCAACTGATTGTTGCTCCGGGTGAAACATATCATGGAGATGAAGTTGAAAGCGAAATGATAAGTTTAATTCCCGGGTTGTCTGTTTGCTCATATAAACAACTTGAATAACCATGATATCACAATCTGATGCCATAATTTATCTGGCGAGTCAGCGTGGCTGTACACAATCAACTACGTACCGGAGTTATCATACATTTAACTTCGGTACGTACTTTAATGAACATCGTAAGGCATTTCAGAATCTTACAGGGTTTAATGATGATGTGCTGGCCGTGGAAAAATCGGTAACACTTACTGCACCAAAAAATGCGCTCGTTTTTATTATTCCCATAGCAGGTCAGTTACGTTATCGACTTAGTGAAAATGAACCTCGCGAAGTATCCGTTGGAAAAGTACACGCCTTAAGAATTATTGCAGGTGCTCAACTGGAAATTGAAAATGCAGATAATGAGCTTATCAACTTTATTCATGTATGGTTTAACGACATAGATTCCCGGAATAATGAACTATTAATAGAGTTTAAATTTTTACTAAGCGAGAATAAGCTGATGCCTTTTCTGTTGAACTCTCATGAGTCTGAGGTGAAGATGAGTATTGGAAGATTTGCCGGAAGGGCAGAAAGTATTTATAAAATTAGCGTACCATCAAAGGGCGCATTTGTTTTTGTGTTAGAAGGTGCGTTTGAAGTTAATAACAGATTACTTCAGGCACGCGATGGCCTGGCCATCTGGAATACCGATGAGGTTGAGTTTGAGGCCCTCTCAAATGATGCCATTTTATTTATAGTAGAAAGTTGAATAGACTGAATAGGCCTTACTGTTGATTTTAAAATAGTTAGGCCTTACGACCTCCTTTTTATTTCCTTTTTCGTAAAAGGTAGGGTCTAATTGGTTTAATCAATCTACTATGTTTTTAGAAAACGGCATTTTGCCCCATTTCAATCGAATACACCTTTATTGTAAGGACCCCGACAAATTATTTGTTACGATTCTTGTAAATTTGCCAATCTCTTTTTGTTGTATAAGAAGTTGACTTGTGGGGTCCGAACTAATAATCAAAATTTTGGTGTTTTATGACTATGCTGGAGCAGGCTGATGTGGGCGCGTGGCAAGATGTGTTTGCGTCTATTATTGAGGACGCAGATTCGAATATTTTGTTACTCGATGAAGAGTTTAAAGTTATCAATATTAATCCGGGCTTTTACTGGATCTTTTCAGAAACGTATGGTATTCAATTAAGGAAAGGCACATCCATTCTTGAATCTATGGAATGTGTTGACGCTCGTCTTACATTTGAATGGAAGGAGCGATGTATGGCAGCTTTGAGCGGTACGCCTCTTAAAGTAGAAGAGATTTTTGAGATTGATGTTCGCAAATACTATTGGGAAATCCATTACAAATCAGTAACACTACCAGATAATAGACAAGTTCTCTCTGTCTTTGGCCGCGACATTACAATTCGCAAGGCATTTCAAAAACGTATTGTAGAAAATGAAGCTAACCTTAGGTCTATATTAAATACCATTCAAAATGGAATTTGGCTTATTAATCATAATTACGAATTAATAGATTTTAATAAGCAGTTTTATCGCAATAATAAATTGTTTTTTGGCGTTAAGTTAGAAAGAGGTAAAAGTACATTGGAACTTATACCTGATGACAAACCAGAAATATTTCAAACGTGGAAATCACGTTACGAAAATGGCTTAAAAGGAAGACCCGGCAGCTATGTAGACTCATACGTAGTTGATAATGAGATAAAGAATTTTGAAATTAAAATGCACCCAATTGTGGAAAATGGAAATGTGACGGGTCTCACGGTGTATTCAAGAGACATAACTAATCAAACAAAAGCCGAAGAGCTTTTAAAACAACAAAATGATGAGCTGATTAAGATCAACTCAGAACTTGATCGTTTTGTATACAGTGCATCACACGATCTGCGGGCGCCACTCATGTCAGTCAAAGGACTGCTCAATATGATTAAGCTTGATCCAGATGGCGAAAGCCGGGATTTGTATCTTAAACTCATAGAGCGCAGTGTTGATAAACTCGATCATTTCATTACGGATATTATAAACTATTCGCGTAACTCGAGAATGGACGTGATGCCCAAAGAAATTGATTTCCATGAAATTGTTCGTGAGTCAATTGATTCATTGAAGTACATGGAAGAAGCTGAGTCTGTGCGAAGTATTATTAATATTGAAGCAAGCGAATCTTTTTATTCAGACTACAGTCGATTACTCATAATTTTTAACAACATTATTTCCAACGCTGTTCGCTATCGCGATAAATGGAAAAACGATTCTTTCCTGAAAATTGATATTCAGGTAAGCCCCGAGCGAGCAATGATTACATTATCTGACAATGGAATCGGTATTCGGGATGAATACGTTGATAAGATTTTTAAAATGTTTTTCCGAGCCAATGCTGATAGTAAAGGATCTGGCCTTGGATTGTACATTGTTAAAAGCGCCATTGAAAAGCTTACAGGAACCATTCAGGTTTATTCAAAGATTGGTGAGGGTACAACATTTGTGATTGAAGTGCCTAATCTTAAGGCCATCAAAGACAATGTAAAAATACAGGTAGCATAAAAAAGGCTGGTCACAAGTACCAGCCTTTCGTCTTCATTTAGGTTAATTATTATTTTTTCTCGATGATGCTGATGGCCACACCACCGCTGCCAACCATCACAAGGTTGAGTACACTTGTAGAGTTTACTTCTTTACTTTCTATTTCGTACGCTGTCGGATTTGTCAGGTAATTAGTTTTAGGTGAATCTTTGTAGAGCGTAGCTATAAATGTTTTCCCTTCAGGTAGAAAATCTAATTTTATAGATGTCTGTCGAGGTTGTTCATTTGTAATGGCACCTACAAACCAATTATCAGTGCCTCTCTGTTGTCTTGCTGTCGTGATATAATTACCGATAGATGCTTCTAAAACTTTCGTCGTTTCCCAATCCGTGGCTACATCTTCAATAAATTTAAAAGCAGGATGGCCTTCATAGTTTTCAGGAAGATCGCATGCCATTTGATTCGGTGTATAAATAATTACATACAGGGCAAGCTCTTTTGCCAACGTGCCATTGATTTGATTTTTTTGTGTTGGCAATGTCAGATCAAAAACACCGGGAGTATAATCCATAGGTCCTGATAGAAGTCTTGTAAAAGGAAGAATCGTTACGTGACTTGGAGGATTGCCACCATCAGATGACCATGCGTTGTATTCCTGACCACGTGCATCTTCTCTTGCAATGAAATTAGGATAGGTTCTTCGTAAACCTGTGTCTTTAATTGTTTCATGTGCTGTTAACATGATATGATGCTTGGCAGCCATCTCCATTACTTTTTGCTGATGTCTCACCATGTATTGACCAAAATGCCATTCTCCATTATTAAGACTATCACCAACATAACCGGTCTTAACACCTTTCATTCCATTATCTTCCAAAAATTGATAAGCTTCTTCCAATTGATTTTCATAATTCTCAATAGCAGCTCCTGTTTCATGGTGACCGATGATGTACACGCCTTTTTCTTTGGCGTACTTTGTCAACTCTTCAATATCATAATCGGGATATGCTTTTGTAAAATTGAATGCTTCTCCGCCGTTCATCCAGTTGCCATCCCAACCCCAGTTCCAACCTTCAACAAGCACGCCACTAAACTTGTGTTTTGCTGCAAAGTCTATATAATGCTTTGTGTTTTTTGTATTCGCGGCATGCTTTGGTCCTTGATTCCATGAGCCTAGTCCAAGGTGCATTTCCCACCATACGCCTACATATTTTCCGGGTTTAACCCATGATACATCACCGATCTTGTTAGGTTCATTAAGATTAAGAATAAGATACGATGTAATCAGGTCGCCAGGTTTGTCAGCTATTTGAATGGTGCGCCATGGTGATACCATCGGAGCCTTCACATAGGTGCGTACACCATTTTTCCATGGGAAGAGCTCGCACTTTAATTTATTATTTCCCTTAGCTTCAATAGCCATGCTCGAAAAATCTACCAATGCAGCTTCATGAATGGAAACATAGAGGCTATCTTTTGTTTCTATAGTGAGTGGCGTTAATACATAGGGCAATTCATTGATTGGATTTTTCTTAAAGATAAACTCATCGCGATTGCCCTTATAAGCTGGTATCCACCAGGCTTCATTATTGGCAGTCATGTTAAACTCGGTGAGTTCATCTTTGATCTCAAAGTTGGTCAGATTCTTCTGCTCAGGAAACTCATAACGAAAGCCAACACCGTAATCAAATGCACGAAAGATGATATTAAGTTTTCTTTTGAAGCCATTTAACTCCTCCAGTTCAATTTTTAATTCAGTGTGATTGTCACGAATAAAATGTTCTTCACCCCAGGGTTGTTCCCATGTAGTGTCAACTTTAGTAATGGATGAATTCACAATGTGAAATCCTTTTGTAAGAACATCGGCCTTATTAAGAACAAAGCCTAACGCCGAACTATCGATAACTATTTTGTTATGATAAGAAATCAAATACCCAGGAGCGCCTTTGGATGTGAGATAAAAATCCACATTCAGTTTCTGATCAGGCGACGAAAGTTGTAACGATTTATTTGTGTTTTGTGATGTACACCCCCACAGTAACAAAAGTACTGCAGCCAGTATTCGGGTTGTATTACTCATGATTAATTGTATCTATATATTTGATCAGGCCCACATTATCTTGCTGCTTTTGGCGAAGGAATGAGTTCCAGTACAAGTGAACTATTTCCTTCCATATCAATCTCGTGGAGATTGCTTATTTTCTTTCCAGTCAATAGATCGGTAGCGCCATCATATCCTTTTAAAAATTCCTCATAACGTGATGTGTCAATCTTTTTGGATTCGATGCTGTTATTGATCATCACAACAATAGACTCTTTTTCAGATTTCTGATTGTAAACGTAAAGATTGTTATAAGGAACAAAGTGTTTCAGACTTCCATGCTGGATGGCGTCACTGCTCTTGCGCCATTTCAATAGCTTTTGAATATGATTGAATACTTCATTTTCCTGCGTCGTTCTTCCTTCAGCTGTAAAAGCATTTCGTTTATCATTAGTCCAGCCTCCTGGAAAATCCTCACGAATAATGCCGTGCTTGTCATTACCCTTCATGGCTATTTCTGTTCCATAATATAGCTGTGGTATGCCGCGTGTTGTAAGTATAAACGTCAGAGCAATTTTGAATTTACTCATGTCTTGTCCTACAATATAAAACAGCCTGTCCATGTCGTGATTGTCGCCAAAGATTTTATTGTTGTTTGCATTTGTGTATAGAAAATCTTCACTGATGATGTCATAGAGTTTGCCGATGTCTCCATCTTTACGGAATGCACTATGCAGGGCAAAGCAAAGAGGAAAATCTGTCATGGTGATGTGTGAATTGAAGTCATCTGATTTCTTGCCTTTGTCAGACCAATATGCTTCCTGGGCAGTCGTATTAACCCAGCTTTCACCTACCATATAGAATTTAGGATACTCAGCATAAACATAGTTAGCCCACTCTGCCATAAATTCTTTTTTGTTGTACGGATATGTATCCATACGAATGCCATCAAGGCCTGCATACTCTATCCACCAGACACTGTTCTGAATAAGGTATGTGGCCATGAATCGATTATCGTGATTGAGATCAGGCATAGTTGGCACGAACCAGCCTTTTTCCATTTGTTCGCGGTCAGCCTGAGTTCCGTGTGTATCAGATAAAGAAGCTTTAGCGTGATTAGTTTCGATGAACTTTGGATAGTAATGAATCCAATCGGCATATGGCATATCTTTCATCCACCAATGTTCAACACCGCAATGGTTGAAAACCATATCCATCACAAGCTTCATGTTTTTCTTATGAAGTTCAGTGCCTAATTTTTTATAGAGCTCATTGTTGCCAAATCTTGGATCAACATTGTAATAATCTGTAATAGCATAACCATGATATGAATATTCCGTCATGTTATTTTCTGCAACGGGACTTGACCATACTGCGGTAACACCAAGATCATTCATATAATCAATCTTGGAAATAATACCCTCAAGATCACCGCCATGACGTCCACCATGAAATCCTCTGTTCTTTTTTTCCTTCATTGTTGCAGCGTCATCATTGGCAGGATTAGCATTAACAAAACGATCTGGAGTTATCAGATAGATTATATCATTTTGAGTCAACCCTTGTCCTTTAACGCCATCATCACGCTGTTTCAATTCATATGAATAGGTGATCTTTTTCTTTTTGATAGTTGTGAATTCAATGTTGAACCGACCTGGTTTCACATCTTCATTTAAAGCCAGATCTATAAAGAGGAAGTTCTTGTTATCAGCTTCATTGACTTTTGTGATCTGAACACCCGGATAGTTGATATTGACTTTTGTTGTTCCAATATTTTCACCCTGCACCAAAAGCTGTAGTGTATGATGATTCATGCCCGCCCACCAGGATGGAGGTTCTACCCGTTGTATCGTTGACTGAGCAACTAATTGAAAACAAATAATAAGGAAGGGTAGGAGTAAAAGTTTTTTCATGTTATGTAATTTACATGTATTATTTCTTGATCAGCTTGATGTGATGTGTTTGACCTTGCGTGATTACATCAACTATGTATAATCCGGAAGGAAGACTACCAACGTACCACGTGTTACTATTTACTTTTTCAATTGGAGTTTGTGCCCCCTGAGTGGTTCGAAGTGCTGCATGCTGGATAAGTCCAAGATCAGACTCAATAGTGATAAAGTCTGTCGAAGGATTTGGATAGCATCTGATGGCTGATTTCAATTCAGGACCAACGGCTGTTACAATTGGTAATTGATCTTCAATTGCTACATCTGTAAATAATTTATACTCACCAGGCGCAAGGGTTATGCCTTGCGATGTTGCTGTTACATCGATGGATTTTCCATGACCATAATCATACCATTTGCCTGTATGTGGAAATGTAACTGATGGAGTCTGGCTTGATACATCTAAATTAGATACGATTTGAACATTCATCTCATCTGCAGTTGACGGTGTATCAGTGTAAGGAATGTTCTTGATGGTTATTTGTTTTACTAATGCAGAACCTCCGCTAAACGTTGCAGTTCCATTTGTAAA
Source organism: Cyclobacteriaceae bacterium (assembly GCA_035493595.1). Taxonomy (GTDB): domain Bacteria; phylum Bacteroidota; class Bacteroidia; order Cytophagales; family Cyclobacteriaceae; genus DATCRE01. The sequence goes on from DATJHZ010000545.1 coordinate 10,832, forward strand.
TACACTGTATGTGTTTCGTAAGTGAATAATATTTGCGGTATGATTAAATAGACTTAGTCGATTTACGTCTTGCAGGTAATCCCATTTAACAGGCTTTGCTGTAACGCGACAATTTGTGCTTATTGTTCCATCGGTGCAGAGGTTAATACTTTTGTCATATCCCAGTTCTCCAAACTCCCATAACATTTTTGGTCCGGGTATGGTATAGAATAAAACTGTTGCAGCTTTCATTCTATTCAGAGCAGTGGCAAGATCTTTTACGTTATAAGAGCCAAAAGTTCTTCCTGATGTGAGATTGTTATACATGAGTCTTTCTTCATCATGACTTTCCATATAACTCACAGCGTGCGGTACGGTCCAGTTTTTATTTGCGTAGTAAACAGTACTTATATCTGAGTTTGTTGCAAAACCCATTGTGTTCTGGTTGTAAGCATAGTTATAATTCTCCCATAGCATCATGCCCTTGCCTTCATCGGCCCGATATTCAGCCAATTCTTTTTCTTCTGTATTGGCAGCAAAATGTTCAAGTATGATATAGGCATCTGGTGTATGAGACCAGATTTTATCAGTCATGCGTTTTAAGATAGCAATGCGAGATGCATCATAAGCAGACCATGCGTTAACATCTGATCCAGTATTTTTTTGAGTAAAACCTTTTGAAAGATCAAATCGATAGCCATCAATCTTATATTGATTCAGCCAATAATGAGTTATGGTATCCAGGTAAGCTTGTGTATATGTACTTTCGTGATTCATATCATAGAATACACTATAAGGATGAGTTGCAGTAACGTTGAACCACTTGTTTTCCGGAGTGGGTTTAAAGACAGTTTCATCAAAATCAAAATCCATGAGCACATAAGGATTTGGTATGTCTTGATGATTCATGGCAATATCAAGGATAACAGCAATACCATTTTGATGACACTTATCGATAAATGCTTTTAACGCGTTCTTTGTACCATAGGCTTTGTCAGGCGCTAACATGAACGTTGGGTTATATCCCCAGCTATCATTGCCATTAAACTCCATAATGGGCATGAGTTCAATTGCATTTACGCCGAGCCTTTTAAAATAGCTAACGGTGTCCATCAATGTTTGGTAGGAGCGGGTACTGGCATCAACGAAGTCGCGAACAAGTAATTCATAAACGACTAACTTTTCTTTTGCCGGCTTTTCAAAATTGGGCATTTGCCATACATAGGGTTGCTGATTTGTTTGCAGTACAGCAACGCGATTGAAGTATGACTTATCACTTATTGCTTTTGTTGGATAAGGTTTTAATGAAGGGTATATCGATGAAGAGATATACTGATCATCAGTATCCAGAATTTTGTCGGCATAAGGATCTGCCATAAAAACTGTCTCATTTACGAGGTACTTGAATCCATACTCGACGCCTGAGGTTAATCCTGTTATTTCAAGCCAGAAATATTCGCCATCTCTTTTCATAAGGTATGACGTATTGATATCCCAATCGGTAAAATCGCCTAAAACATATACAGAAGATTTTCCGGGAGCCCAAAGACATAGTGTGGCTTTGGTGGCATCAGATGAATTATAGTTGATACCAGGTACAATGCCGGAAGGTCGTGTCTGAACGGCACTGGTAGCTGAAATAATATATTGAAAAGAGGCTTCGCTTGATTTTGAATTAGCTGATGCTACAATTTTTACAACTGCACTTCCGGATGTTTCCGCTACGGTATGTTGATATGAATAGTTGGTGATTCCGGTTTGTTCGTCAATCAAATTGTTGTTGATATATAGATCGAAGGTTGCTGCCACGGTAGTTTCTGCAGTTATCGTTATCGCATCACTTGTTTGAACAAACAGTGGGCGTTGTGTTGGTGCAGTAATCTTTACCTCGAAGCTTCCATCTGATAAAGTCGTTATGTAGTCGGTAGTTTGTCCATTGGACCAATCATTACCTTTTAAGAGTATGCCAAGCTGTGTGGCTGTGCTTATGTCACCTGAAAAAAAATCTGATGGCGTGAATGTTATTGAGAATAATGTTTTTCCGCTTTGAACGGTCTTGGTGAATTTGGCATTGTTGGTAGATGCATTTCCATTGGCAGGATTTATATTGTATTTGGCATCTGTATTTACCCCGGGAATCCAAACCCAGATGTATGCACTCGATAATGAGGCTAGTGATGTACCTGTTACATCATAGGTTACGGTTACAACATCGTTATAACGAAATATAGCTGGTGAAATGGTTGGTGTGAGTGATACACCGGCTGCCAATCCGCTTAAAAAGTGGAGAGTAAAAAGAATTGTAAAAAGTTTTTTCATCCGATAATCATTTTCTAAAAAAAGTGGATTAACACCAGCTACGCACAATCACCTGTTCTGTTAAGAACGAGGTGATATGTGTGCACTAGCCAAACTGCATCAGAGCAGTTAACCAAACCAAATCGTATATAAAGCAATAGCTGGTTAGGCTACTGCTTTACTGTGTATTGCATTGTTAAGAAATTAACATTGATGGTATATGTTCCAGATGCATCAGGACTTGGTGTATTCGATCCTGGTACATCACCATCAACTAAAAGATCAGAACCTGTTTTGCTTGTACCACCATACTTGTGTCCCCAATCACCATTTACTGGTAAGAGTAAATATGATTTAGAAGCGGTCAGATCAATTGTAAGTTCAAATTCTGCATTTGAGATTTGTGTGAATTGTTGACTTGGTACTGGTACGGGATTAGCCCAAACACCAGCTGTCGCATCACCAACAATATAAAGATTTGCAGGCACTGGACTAGCGGATAACAACGTTGTTGTATATGTTCCTGCGACAAAGTCAATTACGATTTTATAAAGACCATCTGCTGCGGGGCCTGGGATATTGTTTCCTCCCGCGTCAGGAGCAAAAGCATCACCTGCAGGGTCAGCATTGCTGATAGATGGATTGTATTTATGACTCCAATCACCATTTACAGGAAGTGCTAAATATGATTTACCTCCAGTTAGTTGAATTACGAGACCAAAAGTATAGTCGTTAATTTTTGTAAACTGCTGACTTGGTGTAGGTACGGGATTAGACCAACCTCCAGGTGATGCATCTCCAACAAGAAAGAGATTGTCAGGCACAGGATATTTTGGAACTGGCTTTGATGAGTAAGGTGTAATACCAACGGTAACTGTATTTGAATAAATAATAGCTCCCAGTCCGTTAGTACATTTTACTCTGAAATCAACATTGCCAACTTCACCTGCCAAGGTACCAAACTCAAGCGCAGCTATGTTATTCAACTCAAGTTGTGTGAACGACTTGTTTAATACGGAAACTGCTATTGATTTTGGTGACGCAAAACTTGTCCCACCTTCAGCGTATTGAAATTGATAAGTTCGAGTTCCCTCGTAACCAACAAAAGGAGCATTCCAGTTGAAACTAATTCCAACCTTAGCAGCATCTGCTTCTTTCGTTACAACTGTTGCAGATGATGATAACAAAGCCAGGTCGCTAAAAGGAGTAACCGTAATTTTAACAATATTCGATATCTTAGGTTCGTTGTTATTATGTGAAGCTACAACCCTCATATCAAGTACAATGGGTTCTCCGATTGCTCCGCCAAATTTCAGCGCGAGAGCATTAACTTCCTTACCCGTTAAAGATCCGGTTAAAATGCCAGTGAAATCTTTGCTTGAAAAACTAATAAAGTTCTTATCCGTAGGACCAAACATAACTGTGAAATCGCTGTTTGAAAGTCCAACTGCAAATTTTGGATCTGTCCATGTAAAAGTTACTGCCACACTAAGTGAATCCTGCGGAGAAACTGAGATTGTAGTCGCCGACGCAGTTACTGAAAAATCAGCATCACTTTTGGGGAACTGAGGATTATTCTCAGAATCCTGACAGGAATTGGTGAACGCCACAAGGACAATTCCCAACATGATCATAAATATTTTCTTCATAGTGTTTAATGCTTTATTGATTATTCAAAAGAATACTTGCCTGTCTTAAAATTGACTGTAATCTTATATGCTTTAGAAGCAGCAGGTGCCAGAAAGTTATTTCCTCCTGGTTTAAAGAAATCACCAGACGTGTTATTCTTCGCACCATCACCAATGTATCCGTATTTGTTATCCCAATTACCATATACAGGTACCAATAAGAATTCGCCACCACCATTGATTTGCAGACTTTCAAGTACAAACGTATATGGATTTACTTTTGTGAATTTTTGAGGCAACTCTTCTGGATCACCACCAGCCATCCAGGACTTTGGAGTTGCTGCACCAGTGATATACAAATTATCAGGCACAGGGTATACTACATCAAGGTAAGTAGTCACTTTTACTTTTATCACATTAGAATAAAGTGGTTCTATGTTTTTTGATAAAGTAGCAGCAATTCTGAATTCAAACTCATGTGGCACATAGTCTTTTAATTCCAGACCTGCCAGTGTGTTGTTGAAATCTTTAACTGTAAAAGATACAGATACATCTTTTGTGAATGACTTCCCAACTATTTTTGGATTAGAGAAGTTTGATCCTGTTGTATCAACTTGCAGTGTATAACTAACATCTTGTGTACTTACTCCATTTGAGAATTCGTAATCAGGGTTAGTCCATTGAAATTGCAGCGAGCTGAAATCTGCTTCTGATTTATTCAAAACAAGATCATCAGTAGATGATACGGATAGTACTGGAGCAGAACCACCTTTGAAAGTTACTTTATCCAACTGGTCGTCGCAGGAGAGTAAGGATACTCCTGCAAGTATTGAATAAAATAATATGTATTTAAATTGTTTCATGTTCATTCAGGTTTAGAATTTAATTTAATAGCCTTCGTTTTGTTTTAATGTTGGGTTAGCTCCCAAATCATTTGAAGGTATTGGATAAAGATCACGATACGATGGCGTGCTTGTACCCACTTTAACATTACCTTTCCATGGCCACAGATAGTCTCCACCTGTGAATTTTCCGAAGCGAATTAAATCTGTTCTTCGGTGTCCTTCAAAATACAATTCACGGGCACGTTCGTCAATGATAAAATCTAAGGTGAGGTCACCTGAAGTTATGTTTCCAGATGTATCTCCGTAAGCTCTTTCGCGTAATGCGTTAACATAATCCAGGGCTTGTGATAATGATCCACCAGATCCACCACGAAGCACGGCTTCAGCATACATCAGATAAGCATCGGCTAAGCGGAACATTGGAAAATCAGTATCAGCAAAGTCATCGCTATGATGTATAGCAGGACTTCCGTCAGAATTCAAATTGCTGAACTTAGTAATGCCGTAACCATCTGTAAATGTTCCAATGTCATTGATAACTTCGGACTGACCGTCAGTCCAGATCATGGCACGTGAATCGGTGTTGCCAGATAAGTCTGTAAATTTGCTTGACAACGCAGATGTTGTACGCAAGCCACCCCATTTTCCAACTACTCCAAAATTGCTTTCACTCATTGAACCTCCAAGGCATGCGTGAATAAGGTAAGTCGTTCCACCATATGAGCGCGTGTAGGTTCCATCACAGGTGATAGGAAAAATCATCTCAGGACTTTTATCATTATCTGCCGTGAAGTTGTTTTTGTAACTGGTAGCAAGAGAATAAGTTGAGCCTATGATTTTATTTAAGTACGTAATGGCTTCTGTATTTTTTTCAGTGCCTGTGTAAACCTTTGCATTAAGATAGAGTTTAGCCAGTAGCATCCAGCACGCACCCTGGTCAGCTCTTCCATATTCAAATTGTGGAGCACCTAAATCATTTTCAATGGCAAGCAGTTCTGACTCCAGGTATGTGAAGAGGTCAGCTCTGTCTATTTGTTTTGGAAAAAATTTAGTGGCAGACGGATCCTTTTCAGTAGTAAATGGAATGTTACCAAATAAATCAAGTCCATGATAATATGCCAATGCTCTCAGAAATCTTGCTTCTGCATGATACTTCACAATATCAGCATCTGTATTGCCAGCTGTAACTCTAATGTATTCGTTACATAGAGTAGCTGTATAGATAGCTCGTGAATACATTGCTGTGATAAATACATCTGATGCAGACCATGTTTGCCAATGGAAATTTTTAACAGTTTGATCATTCCAGGCAATTACAGCTTCATCAGTAGGAAGTTCCTGACAATTCCAGTATGCTCTTGAGTAAGTACCAAAACCTTCATCAATACCTGAAATATCATTTTGTCCTGAAGGACCTTGCTGACCGCTAACCGTAAATGCTGCATAAAGTTTAGCTAAGCCTTCTTTATAAGCGAGCGGACTGTTATATGCTGCATCCTTTGTGGTTAGATTCGGATCAATGGGAGTGACATTAAGATCGTTTACACAGGCGGTTAGACCTAAGCTGACGATTAATGCGGAGACTATATTTAGTTTATTTAATTTCATAATTCGATTCTTTAAATTTTCAGAAAGTCAAATTCAAACCTAACAGGAATGTTCTTGGTCTTGGATAAATGTTATTATCAACACCACCACTAACTTCCGGATCAATACCTTTGTATTTAGTTACGATAAAGGCATTTTGTGCTGTAAGACTTATTCTGGCTTTTAATTTTGATGTGAAGAATTTATCTAAGCTATAACCAGCGCTGATGTTGTCCATTTTAAAGAATGATCCATTCTGAACATAGTAGCTTGAATTGTACTGCGCGTTAGCAAATTTTGTGTCATTGATAGCACTTGGTACGTTGCTCAGGAAACCTGACTGATTATAAATGGCGCCATAGTATGCACGGCTTGACAGATTGTTGTTGTAGTTGTAATTACCCAGACTAAAGCGACCAGAAAATGAGAAGTCAAAATTCTTATAGTTTACTCTGGAGTTTACACCAATCATTACGTTAGGAGCAGATTTTTTAAAATGATAGCGATTCAAATCACTACTTGAAATGTCTCCGCCTTTACCAGTCTTATCCACATAGAGTCCTTCAATAGGCTTTCCATTGGTATCATAAACCTGTTTGTAAACAAAGAAAGCTGAAGAAGGGAATCCTATATTATAATTACCTACATAGTTACCGACACCACCAGAAATGAAGCTGGCGTTAACACCTGTGTAGCCAGGATCGTTTGTAAGTGTAAGCTTGGTAATTTTATTTTCGTTGTATGTGAAATTCGCACCGGCATTCCATGTTAACGTTCCGGTAGAAATTGGAGTAGCACGGAGTGTTAATTCAACACCTTTGTTTTGCATAGAACCAACATTCGTATTTAAGAAATTCGAAAAATTGCTTCCTAATGAAATAGGGATATAGTTTAGCAGATCTTTAGTATCTCTTTGATAGATCTCTAATGAACCAGTGATCTTATCATTTTTAAATCCAAAGTCTAAACCTAAATTGAGCGTTGTTGTTGTCTCCCATTTGATGTTACCGTCGTATGCATTAGGGCGTAGAGTTTGATAAAATTGGTTACCGAATTGATACTGCGCGTTTATCTTTCCTATCTGGTATGTTGCGAGTCCTGGATAATTGCTTTGTATATCTTGCTGACCTGTTTGACCATAACTTACTCGAAGTTTTAAATCAGAAATAAGATCATTGTTCATCAAGAAATTTTCGCTCTTAATTTTCCACGCCAATGCTACTGAAGGGAAAAGGCCCCATTGGTTGTTCGGAAATTTAGAGGAACCATCATCACGGACTGAAGCTGTTAACAAGTATTTATCTTTGAACGTATAATTTAATCGTCCGAAGAATGATACAAGATAATTTTCATTCTTATAGCGACTGCTATCGCTTATTACACTACCATTTAAATTTCTGTCGTAGTTATAATTTTGTCTGGTAAAATGCTGCCATGAATAACCACCGGTCAGATCAATCTTACTTCCTCCAATTGTTTTTGTATAATTGAAATACAAGTCAAGTAGTTCAGAATGATTTTTTGCGTTGTAGTCGTTCCTTCTACCGCTTCCTAATGTATTGTATTTAAATGCAGCATTTTCTGGTGATGTATTTAAGCCGCTGCTTTTGGTAACATCATAGCCAGTGTTAACATTCAATTTCAGATCAGGAAGGAAAGGTAATTTATATTCCACTTTTACATTTCCAATTAATCTGTTTGCAGTTGATCTGTTATCAGTTTGATTTAACAATGCTACTGGATTGCTGGTTGCAATCTTGTTAGGTGTTCCATCGGTTGACAACCATGTGTAATAGCCTCCATATTCGTTTGAGGCATGAACAGGTTGTGTTGGATCGAACGAGAGAGCGGCACCAACCGCATCAGTATTTCCAAAGTTTGTTTTATTGATTGACCCTTTCGCACTGATATCAATTTTTAAATGATTATCCAGAAGTGAAGGATTTAGATTAAGGTTTAGAGATTGTCTGTCAAAATCAGTGGTCTTTAAAATTCCTTGCTGATTTGTATAGCCATAGGATAAGCGGTAAGGTATAGTCTTATAAGAGCCAGAAACACCTATGTTATGATCTGTTGATATTGCATTTCTGTAAATTTCCTTTTGCCAGTTGGTGTTTGAATTGCCTAAATGAGAAACGGCAGTGGCATCAATTCCACTAAAGCCTTTTTCATTTAAATCAGTTACCAGTTTTTTATATTCCGAAGCGGATAACACATCGTAATATTTAATGGGTGATGCTATTGAAACAGTAGCGTTATACGTGAATTTTGGTTTCCCGTCTTTACCTTTTTTAGTTGTAATGATAATAACACCATTAGAAGCACGTGAACCATAAATTGCTGTGGCAGATGCATCTTTCAACACTGTGAATGTCTCAATGTCGTTGGGGTTAATAGAAGAGAGGATATTAACAACACCAGCTTGTCCGGGATTAGGGTCAGTTCCATTTTTTGAATTGTCTACAGGAAATCCATCAATAACAATTAACGGATCATTACTTGCATTCAAAGATGACCCGCCTCGAATTCTTATTGTAGATGCACCACCTGGCGCGCCACTATTTGACGTTACCTGAACACCAGCAAGTTTTCCAACGAGAAGATCTTGAGGTGATGCAATAATACCTTTGTTAAAATCCTTGCTTGAAACTGCATAGACAGCACCGGTAGCATCTTTTTTCTCCACGGTACCATACCCGATAACTACAACTTCAGATAATTGTGTAATATCTGGTGTTAAAGAAATCTTTACAGAAGTCTGTTCGCCAACTGCTATTTCCTGCGGAGTGTATCCAACAAATGAAATAACGAGAGTTGAACTTTTCTGGACTTTAATTGTGAAATCTCCGTCACTATTCGTCAGTGCACCATTTGTCGTCCCTTTCTCGAGGATATTAACTCCAGGAAGTGCGGTACCATCGGAGGCATCTTGCACCTTGCCGTTAACAACCACCTCCTGAGCTTTAGCACTTCCGGCGATAAAAAGTGCCAGGAGAGCCACCACTAATAATCGGTAATGTTTCTTCATAAGTTTTGTTTGGTTTTAGAGTTTAGTGTCAATTGATCAAGCTGATGAATGGATTTTAATCCGTTTGCGAAATCGTTTGCTGAACAAATATTGACAAGCTAAAATGGGGAGTCAACGAATGAAGGGGTACATTTTGTTAGCAGGTGTGCAAGGGCTGTGTGCGCCACACTACCCTCCAAAAACCTGTTAAAATGCATTTTTAGGGGTAAACAAGGGTAAACAAATGGTAAACAAAATACTTTTTGACGATGGCTAATGGAAGGGTTAAACTGTTTAAAAAATATTGTGACATGGGGGTAGTTTACAGCTCGTTAACCCAAATGGTTCAAAGTTTCAAGTTTCAGGTTGGCTGGCACAAGCAACCTGGAACTATGAACTTTGAACTGATAAACTTAAGACCGACCCTAATGCCCTAAAATAAAATCAGTCAAACTCTGGCTTGGCTCAAGATTCAACTTCTTCCTTAACCGTGTTCTGGAAACTTTTAAGCTGTCATGAGAAATGCCCAGAATGGAGGCGCATTCTGCGAGGGTCAGGTTTAATCTTATCAAGGCACAATGTCTTAACTCTAACTGTGTCAGGTCAGGGTAGCTGGCTTTCATTTTGGCGTAGAAGCCTGTGTGAATTTGTTCGAAATAGAGTTTAAAATCATCCCAATCTTTGTCGAGTTTGAAACTCTCATCTATTGTTTTTAGCGTTCTGCGAATCTCTGTAATGGAGATCTTATGGGAGTTCTTTACAATCTCTTCCA
>DATJHZ010000546.1:0-5483 GCA_035493595.1 Cyclobacteriaceae bacterium
AGAAGCCTGTGTGAATTTGTTCGAAATAGAGTTTAAAATCATCCCAATCTTTGTCGAGTTTGAAACTCTCATCTATTGTTTTTAGCGTTCTGCGAATCTCTGTAATGGAGATCTTATGGGAGTTCTTTACAATCTCTTCCAATTGATTACGAAGATCGGTCAGGGTCTCGTTCTTCTGAAGAATGTTCAGCGCATGCGTTGTGATTTGTTTATTCTTATGCTCAATCTGTTCCTGTAACTGGCGTTCCTTGAGTTGCAGGTAATTCATGTCGGCCTCATTAAGTGCCTGCTGTGATTTATAAACCGCTTCGTTCTTCGCAATGATTTCTTCTTTCTGTTGAATGAGTTTCTGTTGCTGTTCTATAAGTTCATTCTTTTGACGATTAACTTCATCGGTACGTTCTTCTACAGTTTTTTGAAGGGTCTTCTTTTGACGAATCAGATTGTTGTTATGAATATTTGTTGAAACAACAACAGTGACAATAGCTAATGCAACAAATAGCAATAAGGCCCACCATGTTCTATACCACGGCTTTGAAACTTCAAATGTAAAGGCCAAGGGCTCACTCCAGAGTTTGCCGTTCTCACGTGCTCTGACCTCCAACGTATAAGTTCCTTCAGAGAAACCTAAAACATTCAAATTGCGATTTAGTGAAGGTGCTGACCAATCAGAATCAATACCTTTAATTTTAGACTGGTACTGAATATTTGTCGCCGGGAAGGTAAGTGAGATAAACTCTGCTTCTAATTTTGCTTTATAAGGAAATATACTTTGTGTTGAATCTTTAGAGTTAATAGGTTCTCCATTTAATAAGAGGTTTTTAAAAATAGGTGTTCGGGTTTGCTCAAATTGAATGGCATCCTTTTCAATTACAGCCATACCTTTTGCTGTTGCTATTAACAGGTTGTCGTGGCTATCAAAACTCAAACCTCTTTCTTTTAATATCTTGGATGGAAGCCCGGCATCCTGATTGAATAAAAGATACTTTCCATCTTTATAGATTACCAGTTCGTTGGAGTTGGCAAAACAGATGTAATCATTTCTAATGGCCAATGCCCGTATAGGTTCCGTTGTATTTAAGCCTGGTATGGCAACCCGCTCTACTTTATTGTAATGTCCGCTTTCATACCGAACGAATAACAGACCTTCATTTGTAGCAAGCCAGATATTATCATGACTATCAAATTGAAAATCATTTAAAATAATGGATGGCGGACTATTAAATGTAAAGTCAAGTGTTAATGGTTGAAAAGTATCCTTACTGGCATTGTATTTTTCTAAGAGATTCTTTTTACCCGTTTGGCCGCAGATCACATCACCACCTCGTGATTCTCTCACCAGTATGGATTGATTTATGCTTTTATACTGTTTGAGATTATTATCGCGATCAACTCTGATAAGTCCATCAGGCAGACCAGAGAACCACTTGTTGTTATTTTTATCAAGAAAGATATAAAGCGCAGGGTAGTTATCCTGCTTCTTTAAAAGTGTATGGTTTGTTTTTGATGTGAGATCATTATAAAATATATTATTGAAAGCATCTCCAACCCAGAGCTTCGAGTTATCAATGACTATTCGTGAAAAGTATGTTTCGGTTGTTGTGAGTATATTTCGAGGACTGGGATCTTTAAGATTTTCAAGATAAAATACCTGCTTTCCAATGGAGTAGTAAATGTGATCCTGATTATCTAATGAGATAGACTCAACTCTGTTTTCTCCTACAGCATGTATAGTGGAGACGATAGAAGATTTGAACAGTCCGATATTTTCACTGCCTGCAACCCACAGTTCGTTTTTAGATTTGTCAAAAAATAATTCATAAACATCATTGATGGGAACTTCATTTACTTTTGAAAAAACTGAAGGGTTGTCAAAGTTCATATAGAATAAACCATCTTTCCAGGTACCAATGTAAATATCAGTACCATTGATGCAGCGTATGGTGGAAACGCCGGTGACAGATTTTATAAAGGTTGTTTCTAATATTTCATGGTCGCTGTCTATTTTAACTTTGGCAATGCCTTCCTTTCCACCAATCAGCAAGTAGTCTCCTTTTACAGCGGTTATACCACCCACTTCAGTAAGATTGACACTTAGTTTCATTTTAATGAATTCCTGTTTCTGCTTATCATAATAGAGCAGGGGACCTTTAAAAGGGGCCACCCATAAATTGCCAAACGCATCTTCAGCAAATGAAAAAGTGCGATGATAGTCTATCGAGGTAAACTCATCTCCAAGATTAAATCGCTTGAAGCCCTTGTCATCATAGCGGAGTATGGTATTGAATTCACCAATCCACAGATTGCCACTAATATCCTCATAAGCAGATTTAGGAAAATTCAAATGTTCATTGAACTCAACATTATTGATCGTTAAAGGTTTGAATAAAATACTGTCGTTTATGTTAACAATTTCGAGAATGCCGGTATCGTGAAGAACATAGAATTTGCCGTTCTTTCTTTTTAAGAAACCTTTTGTGTAGTGCGATGGAAGTTCTTTGAAAAAGATTTTTGTCTGATAGCCATCATACCGCAGAATGCCATCGTCTGTTGCAATCCACAAGTAACCCTCTTCATCCTTTGAAATGCTTTTGATAAGTTCTTTTGAAAGCAGGTTATCAATGGTATAAAACTGCTTGTAGTCCTTTTGAGCAAAGCTAAGCCACGGGCTAAGTATGATTATTATTAAGAATAGAACCTTTTTAAAGAACATCATAAGTGTTAAACAAAGTCAATGCTATTTACAGAATAGCATGCAGTAGTTATGAGAAGGTTTGTATTTATCTTATAAAAGCAATTCAAATTGAAGATCAAATATATTCTAAACTTCCAATCCTCATACAAGGGTCTGGTTTTAAAGATAGAAAATTGCTGCGTTTTACGGAATATGCCAACGACAAACTCAATTCGTAAAGAAGTAGGTTTTTAATGCAGAGTAAGTGTAAAAACTGGAATTGTGAAAAAACTCAGGCGAACGTTACGACTGGTCTTTACTTTGTCTGTGTCAGTTCGATTTAATAATTAGAATCAGAGAAGTGATTCAAAGTGGTGGATGTAAGGGAAAGGCTTTACAATTTTGTATGTTTGCGCCGTGAAAGTTTTTGAGACATCGAGCCGTATTATTGTTACATGCAATAAACGAATAGCGCCTTACCTTAAAAAGGAAGTAGAAGATTTAGGATTTACTGTTGAACGCATGTTTGCAACTGGCGTTGAACTAAAAGGAACAGTGAGAGATTGCATCAGGTTGAATCTGAATCTTACCTGTGCCAGCCAGGTTTTGTATTCCCTGAAAACATTTTATGCCAACAGTCCCGAAGACGTATACAAAAAACTCGTGGCGATGCCCTGGGAGCAACTTATTCCAAATGACGGATATCTAACCTGTAAAAGCCATGTAGACCACTTTACCGTTAATACATCATTGTTTGTTAACGTTAAGATTAAGGATGCAATTGCCGATCGCCTGCGAAGAGAAACAGGTCAACGCCCTAACTCTGGCCCTGAATCAGATCATACTGTAATTCATCTTTATTGGAAAGAAACAAATGCTGAAGTATTTATTGATACTTCAGGTGAAACGTTAGGCAAGCACGGGTATCGCAAAATTCCGGGGAAGGCACCTATGCTGGAGGCACTTGCTGCCGGAACATTACTGGCAACTACGTGGGATCGCAAATCTCCCTTTGTAAATCCAATGTGTGGATCAGGTACAGTGGCTATTGAAGCTGCATTGTTAGCTACCAATAGAAAGCCGGGATTGTTCAGACAGAATTATTCCTTCATGCATGTACTTGGTTTTGAAAGTGAATACTACGATGAAGAATTTCAACGTATCCGAAATCAGATTACGGAAAATTTCAACATGCAGATCATCGCGACAGACATTAGTGAAGATGCCATTGAAGTTTCAAGAATGAATGCAGCGGAAGCTGGAGTTGAAGATTACATAGAATTTAAAGTTTGTGATTTCGAAGAAACTCCAATGCCTGAAGAGCCGGGGGTTGTATACTTTAACCCGGAGTATGGCGAGCGCTTAGGTGATGTTTCTGAGCTTGAAGAAACATATGGCCGCATGGGCGACTTCTTAAAAAAGAAATGCAAAGGCTACAAGGGCTATATCTTCACAGGCAACCTGGAGTTGGCCAAGAAAATAGGCTTGAAGGCAAGTCGCCGCATAGAGTTTTTCACCAGTCAAATAGACTGCCGCTTGCTGGAATACGAACTATATGCCGGCACTAAAAAAGAAAAATAAAACTAAGGTGTGGGTTAGGCCCACGCTTTATTAGTTTGATGCAATGCGAATTTTTCTTTAGTGAGAAAATAGTCTTCGGCCATCTGAATGAGGCCCATCTCGTCGATGAAGATTGTGTATCCCTTTTTTACGTCCTTGTCATGGACTAATGGTTGAAGAACTCCGTACTTTTCGAAAGGCAGTATGTGAATATATTTGTATCCACATCCTTTCCAGGTTTTCACCATTTCAGTATTAAATGAAATCATATATTGGGTCTTTGTCTTTCTAATGTAAGAAAAAAACCTGTAATGATATTCTGTTTTTATACGAAAGTATTTGATGTTTTTTCAGGGGTATTCTGCAATGGATTGAAACTAGCTCCTGAGTTTAATGGCTTCTTTCAGAATAGATTTTATAAGCGTAACGGGAATGTCTTTTGATGAGTCGATCGGCAGTATTTTCATACGCGAACGCTTTTCGACAAGTAATTTAGGATGACTCATCAGCTTGCCATCAACAAAACCAACGTAGGGCAGGTTGTTCTTTTTGTTGACCCAGAGATAACAAAACATTTTGCCTTTATAGCAAAAGAATGGCATCCTGTATTTCCAGGCTTCTGTTATATTTTTATCTGCTTGAGCTATATAGGATCGTAATGCGAGAAGACAACTCTTGTCTGGTTCTTCTTTGGCAAGAAACCATGCATCCATGTCTTTCAAATCCATACTTAT
The DNA here is from genome assembly GCA_035493595.1 of Cyclobacteriaceae bacterium. GTDB lineage: Bacteria > Bacteroidota > Bacteroidia > Cytophagales > Cyclobacteriaceae > DATCRE01. Next base: position 4,969 of record DATJHZ010000546.1, read on the forward strand.
TCTCCCTGTTGATTGACGAGTTCTCTCTTTTTCATCATTCCAAAAATTAATATAAACATACCGGTCATAATAGAAACATCAGCCAGGTTGAAAACTCCTGTTTGAAATATTACAAAATCGATATGAAGAAAATCTGTTACAGAACCATAAACAATTCTGTCATACAAATTTCCTATTCCGCCACCTGCAATAAAGGCAATGGCAATTGAAGTTTTGGCTGAGAGATTAATTTTCCTCAACAGATAGATGACAGCAAAAATTAATGTCAGACTAGGGAGAATCATAAGAAGAACTATTCGGACAGGTTCTGGTAATGAATGTCCTAAACTTAAAAACGCACCTGAATTTTCAACTCTTGTTAGCGTAAAATAAGAATGTATCAAATCAATATTCTCATTGTCGGATACAGATTGTCTCACCATCCTCTTCGATAACTGATCGCAGCTAACATTAGCCAGTAAGACTAAGAGCAGGAGCGTTGTTCTGATAAACTGTTTTGATTTCATATCCGAAGT
>DATJHZ010000547.1:0-2195 GCA_035493595.1 Cyclobacteriaceae bacterium
ATTAGCGTTTTGTTTTTTAATAACAAGCGCGTTGGCACAAAAACCATATCAATTGGTTGTAAAAGCAAATCAGCCTAAGGCAACGGTGCAACCCACCATGTGGGGAATATTTTTCGAAGATATAAACTTCGGTGCTGATGGTGGTATTTACGCTGAACTTGTAAAGAACAGATCTTTTGAATTCTCAAAACCTTTGATGGGGTGGAAGGAACAAAAGAAAGACAACACAACAGGCAACGTTCTTATTATTAACAACGGTGAGTTAAAGAATGCTAACCCAAGAGTTGCAAGGATAACCATAAACGGAGATGAACATTTTGGTTTACAGAATGAAGGCTTCCGTGGTATGGGAATTAAAAAAGATTTACAATACCATTTTTCAATCTGGGCTCGTCCGGTGCAAGGCAATATTACCGTGCGCGCCGAGCTGGTAGATGCCAACGGAAATTCAATAGGCTCAGCCAGCATTACACCAACAGGTGATCAGTGGAAAAAATATGAAGTAAGTTTTACCTCTACAGCAACAGAAGCAAAAGCTAAACTGAATGTTTGGTTTGAAGGTAAAGGTATCATCGATACCGATATGATTTCACTTTTCCCTGGTGACACATGGAAGCAAAGACCCAATGGCTTACGCGCTGACCTAGTTCAATTGTTATATGATATGAAACCTGGGTTCTTACGTTTCCCGGGTGGCTGTATTGTTGAAGGATATGAATTGGCAAATCGTTATCAATGGAAAAAGACAATTGGAAAAGTTGAAGACCGTGAGTTGATTGTCAATCGCTGGAATACTGAATTCAAGCATCGCCTCACACCAGATTATTTTCAGTCGTATGGTCTTGGCTTTTTAGAATATTTTCAACTGGCCGAAGATATTGGTGCTGAGCCTTTGCCTATTTTAAATTGTGGAATGGCGTGTCAGTTTAATTCTGCCGAAGTAGTTCCGTTAGAACAACTCGATCCATATTTACAAGATGCGCTTGATCTGATTGAATTCGCCAACGGTACTGCAGAAACAAAATGGGGTAAGCTGCGCACAGAACTTGGTCATCCTGCTCCGTTTAATTTAAAACTTCTTGGTGTTGGTAATGAACAATGGGGCCCGCAATACGTGGAGCGTTATAAAGTATTTGCCAAAGCCGTTAAGGAAAAATATCCTTCCGTACGAATTGTGACCAGCGTAGGTCCATCTCCTGATGGTGAATTATTTAATTATCTCAACCCAACATTCCGCAGTATGAATGTTGATATTCTGGATGAGCATTATTATCAAAAGCCTGATTGGTTTTTAAAGAATGCAAATCGTTATGATAACTATGATCGTAAAGGACCAAAAATATTTGCCGGTGAATACGCCGCACAGAGCGCGTCAACTGTAAGTCCTGAAAATAGAAATACATGGCAGTGTGCATTGGCAGAAGCTGCTTTCATGACAGGTCTTGAACGTAATGCTGATGTTGTTCACATGGCTTCCTATGCTCCGCTCTTTGCACATACTGAAGCATGGCAATGGACACCTGACTTAATCTGGTTTGATAATCTGCGTTCATACGGCACACCAAACTACTATGTACAAAAATTATTCTCTCTCAATAAAGGATCAAAAGTTTTACCATTGCTTCATGACAATGCAGTAGTTGAGGGTGATGCTGGATTATATGCCTCTGCTGTAAGTGATGATAATGAGCACGCCATTATTGTGAAGATCGTTAACAGCAAAAACACAACTCAACAAGTAGAGATTGCGCTTGAAGGAGTAACTAAACTTTCTTCTTCTGCAACCATGACCGTGTTGAAGAGTGAAAATCTTGAAGGTGTCAATTCGTTGGATGATCCTAAACATGTGAGCCCGGTGGAACAACGTGTTGAATTAAAAGGGAAGAAATTAATCTGCTCATTATCGGCAGAGTCATTTACAATAATCAAAATCAGTACCCGGTAGTCAGAGTCGCTAAGTAAATTTTAGAAGAAGTCTAAATGCTAGATCCTTGAAAAGGATTGAAGGATAGTGCTATGGGTTTGTGGTGAGGAATGAATGGAATTACTCTTGGATTTTAATATTGAAATCGAAACCTAATTAACCTACATACCTAAAAATTAAAAACTATGAAACACTCACAACATCCTCTCAGCACTTCGCATGCAGAAATGCGAATTGTTTTTTTCTCATTTCTAATGATAATGTTATTGGC
>DATJHZ010000548.1:0-2398 GCA_035493595.1 Cyclobacteriaceae bacterium
ACAATTCTGAAAGAAATTTCTTTCCAGATAATAATGGCTCCGAGAATTATCAGCGTAAATGGTTTTGGCAGTTCGTGTGGTGTGCTGATGTTTTGAACACTCTCGTAAGCAATAACAGCAGCGGATATAATTAAAAAACCAACTACAATAAATGTAATCAAGGGTTCAATGCGACCGTGACCATAAGGATGATTTTTATCAGCAGGTCTGTTGGCATATTTAAGTCCGAATAATACAAGAAGAGAAGAAAAGATATCAGCCGTTGATTCAATGGCATCAGCAATCAATGCGTATGAATTTCCCAGATAGCCAGCAAGCCATTTTATAACAGCTAATACAGCATTGCTTACAATACTAAAATAGGTTGCTTTTTCAGCTGTCTTTTCGCGAGTCATGTCGTTACTTTGAAGTTGCAAATAACGTATCACAAACTGAGACTTCCTTGTGGAAGTATTAAAACTTGCAATTATTAAATATTTGCGGAAGTTGTGTTGTCACTACTCAAGCTTTAACTCCATCATTACATCTGCCGTGAGAAAAGGTGAGTTTTCAATAGGAATATGTTTGAAACCATACTGTTCATAAAGCGCCAATGCAGCTTTGAGTTGATGATTGGAGTAAAGTGTGATGCGTGTTGCTTTTAATTCAATCGCTTTAGCTTTGCAGCGATCCATCAGCATCTTGCTGATTCCCATTTTACGAAAGTCTTTCGCTACCGTCATTTTGGCAAGCTCGTAGACACCATCATGTTCTTTCATTATCGCAGCAGAGCCAACAATCTGATTGTTACACTTCGCCAGGTAAATAAAACCGCCTGCATTAAGAATCATTTCGCGTGGTGCATCCAGAATTTGCAGGTCGTGCGTTTCTGTTAAATTATATTGATCAAGCCACTCCACATTCAAGGCTCTGAATATGGGCTGATACTGATCTTCGTATTCAATTATTTCTACTGCGTTCATTATACATTCATTAGGGGCTTTATTCTCCTTACGCAATATCATAAATTATGGTTGAGATTTTAATGATAATCATGTTCATCGTCAAATTTGGGTTAACTTTGCATTGATTATGTCTCTGTTTGTAACATCACTAAATTCAGGAAGCAACGGCAATTGTTACTATGTAGGTAACGAAAATGAAGCTGTGCTTATTGATGGCGGGATCTCTTGTCGCGAAACAGAGAAGCGTTTAAAACGGCTTGAGTTATCTATGAAAAAGGTAAAAGCCATTTTTGTTTCGCATGAGCATGGCGATCACATTCATGGCGTGCCTTCGTTACAGAAAAAACACAATCTTCCCGTTTACATCACTGAAAAAACTTTTCACAACAGTCACTTACCATTAAGCGAAAAACTTACGTTTCCTTTTCAGGCATACAATCCAATTCGCATTGGTGATCTGACTGTTCTTCCTTTTCCGAAACTTCATGATGCTGTTGATCCTCACAGTTTCATTGTATCGAACGAATCTGTTAAGGTTGGCGTATTCACAGACATTGGTCGTTCATGCGAACATGTTGTTAAACATTTTCAGCAGTGCCATGCTATATTTCTGGAATCGAATTATGATGAAGAGATGCTGGAGAATGGACGATACCATATCTCATTAAAGAATCGCATTCGTGATGGTCATGGGCATTTATCAAACAAAGAGGCTGCACAATTATTGATTGATCACAAGCCTCCGTTTATGACGCACCTGTTTCTATCGCACTTGTCGAAGAATAACAACACAGCTAAAATTGTCCATGATCTGTTTACGAAGATTGCAGGCAACACAGAGGTGATCATAGCCCCACGCGACAAGGAGACGAAAGTGTATCAAATACAAAACATACCAGGATTTTCTGACAACCCATTAGTAAGACCCAAGCGCTTACGCCTGGCAACACAACTTTCGCTTTTTTAAAATTACGCTCGGACTTAAGCTGCCACCATCGCCTTTGTAACCTGGCGATAGATGTAGGTATGATAGATGTGTCTGCGGGCAAACCTATCAGGTGTATCTGAATTCAGAAACTTGTTGTAGACATTATGAGGAATACCGAAGTATTCATAAACACTGCCATCTAAAAAATTGATCTGCAGCGTTTGTGATTTGTATATGAAGTCGCGGATACGTGAACCTGTAATGAATGCAGTGTATTCTTCCTGCGCCTGCTCACGGGTTTCGGGGGCAATGCTCACCAGAAAGTGATAGGCCTCAATTAAGGTTTTGCTTTTCTCCTCAGCATGCAGTTTCTCGTCTTCATTCTGAAACTTATCAGGATGCCAATCCTTCATAAAATTCCTGTAAACGGTCTTTAGTGCTTTGAGATCGGCTGTTTTATCAACGCCAAGCAACTTTCTGTATTCTGCTATTCTTTTCATTTCGGGTGCAAAAATAGGATTTTATC
>DATJHZ010000549.1:0-7188 GCA_035493595.1 Cyclobacteriaceae bacterium
GACTTCATAGAACAAGTGTAATTGTGTTATTTATGTTTGCTAAACAATATGCGCTATTAAAATTAAGTTAATTTCATTTAAGAAACAGATTCATTTATAGTGTTTGCTACAAGCTCTTCCACAAATACAACGTAGCATAAGCTTCCCATCCTTTATATTTTTTAAATTGACGTCTTACCTGATCAAGCGTTGGTTTTGCTTTAAGTTTCTTTAAGTTTTTAATGGCATTATGAACACCCGCATCTTCCAGTGGAAAAGCATCAGGATAACGAAAGGTTTTCATTAAAGCATAATTGGCTGTCCAGTTGCCAACACCTTTTATTTTCATAAGCATTTCTTTTGCTTCTGTAAGAGGCAAGCCCGCCAGTTTTTGTTTGGAGATCTCGCCATTAACAAATGCCTGGGCAATTAATGCTGTGTACTTACTTTTCTGTCGTGAGAATTGAAGTGGTAACAGATGTTCATCGGTGAGGTGTGATACTACTTCCGGTTGCGGAAACAGATAATAGGGTTGGTTTTTAAAAGTTATTTTTTCACCGAACGTTTCAACAAAGCGTTGCTTTAATGTATAAGCAAACTGCAAATTAATTTGTTGTCCCAGCACAGCCCATACAAGCGACTCGAACAAATCTGGCTGCCCGATAATTCTATAACCATGAAATTTTTGTACGAGATCTTTCAACAATGAATCCTTACGAGCCAATGTATAAAAAGGTTTAAGATCGGTTATTAAATCAAACCATTCTTCAATGAATAGTTGCAGTTCAGCTTTTTCAGCCTTTGTTATTGAGCCATTTAAAATATCTACTTGCAATGATTGATCACCGGCCCAAAACATTTCAAATAAAATATCTTTGCCATTGATGCGTACCAGCTTAATAACTTTATTGTCCGCACATTGATGGAGCAACTCTTTAGGCGAACGCAACAAAAATTCAAAGCATCGGTCAAAGCTAAATTCCTTGGGCGTTGGTATTTTAAACGTAAGCATGTACAATACTATTAAATTGGATGGAAGAAACATCCATCAAAAAAATAAAGTTATAAAAAGCAAGTTTCAGGTTGACCTCAAACTACTTGTGAGCACGCGTATTAAAAATATAGGCCGTTGAAAGTGTAATGTAATCAGAAACGTTACCATGTGCCTTTAAAGAAACGCCCAGGTATAATGGTCCCTTAACTTTATATTCAATAAAATAGCGTTGATATAATTTCCTTGCTACATCAGGATTAACTTTCGTTACGTAATACGCTAATTGCTGACCAAGCAATAACTTTCCAAATGTGATGTAGTGCTGTAAACTTACTGAAGCAATACCTGCTCTATAATCTTTGCCGGTTCGTTCTTCCTGTAGATGAGCAATGCCATCATAATATGCTTCACCGCCAACACCGAGTGAGCTTATTTTACCTAACGGTTTAATAAGTCCAACATTAATTCCTGTTACCAATCTTTTCGCTTCCGGGAATTTGCCTTTGGCGTCCTCTGTATTTCTTCCACCAAAAACATGGGTTATAATTTTCCATGACTTATCGTCAAACTCAATACGTTCGCGTTTCTTTAAATCATCGTGCTGAAATGCATAGGTTACTCCCATACCTACCATTGGAAAATTCATTCCCCAGTTTGGCCAGCGGGTACCTCCGTTAGAAATGTGATTGAACTGTGCCGCAAAAGTGAGATGCGTTGCGGGAGCAATTCTATATTTCAAACTCGTGCCTACTGACAAAATAAAGCTTAAGGGCTTGCTGTAAAATAAATTATTCGAGTCATACTTCACATCATAAACCTTGTTGAGATACGCAAAGCCCGCACCTCCGCGTATGGTAAACTTAACATTGGGAGAGAGAACAAGATAAGGTTCAGTATACACAGAAAACGAAACAGCCTTTCCCAGCTTAGCTGGATTTCCAAAATTGATATAGCTTAGAGACACACCGGTTTGAGAATAGCAGTTGGAATAATCCCATGAGCGTTTTGTATTCTTCAGAACGCTTAAATCAACTTGCACAAGCCATGGATTATCCTTAACCAAAAGCTGGGCTTTCTCATTGTTGTTAACAATTGTTCCCGTTTGAAATTTGGGTTCAATCATGAAAATGCGTTCGGAATCAGAATGCACTACCTGTTGTGCAATGACTGATTGAGCTTGTAATAAAATAGCAAAACAAAAAATAATACTGTTAATCCGCATTGTACAACACTTAAAGAAATCAGTTCTATTAAATTCAAGCTCCCTAATTTTAAGTTAAGCAAAAAACAAAGACAAAGGTTCATTCTGTGTTTACAATTATGTTAAAGATTTGTATTGAACCACTAAGTCACCAAGTCTCAAAGATTCACGAAGGACTTTCTTATACCTTCTTTGTGGCTCTTTGTGCTCTCCGTGTCTTCGTGGTTCTAAAAACACTTTAGCAAGATTCCGGTTGAACCTGACATTCCCTGCCTTGATCTTTGTAATAAAAAGAAATGAAAACAGAAACTATCGAATGGCAGAGCATTTATCACTCACTTGATGAGAGGGGCTATGCCATTATACCAGATTTTCTATCAAAAGAAATTTGCCTGAAACTGGCACAAGATTACAGTGAGCCTTCTTTATATCGAAGTACGATTAACATGAAGCGCTATCGCTTTGGAGAAGGTGAGTATAAATATTTCAACTATCCGTTGCCTCCACAAATACAGTTGCTGCGAGAAGAACTCTATAGTCCATTATCAATTATTGCTAATCAGTGGAATGAGAAACTTTCACTAACGGAAAAATATCCTGATAAGCACGCTTTGCTTATTGAACAATGCAAGCTTAAAAATCAAAATCGTCCAACGCCATTAATATTGCAATATCACACAGGAGGTTTCAATACACTTCACCAGGATTTATATGGTGATGTCTATTTTCCTTTTCAGGTTGTGTTTGCGTTAAGTCAACATGGTAAAGATTATGAGGGTGGAGAGTTTGTTCTCATTGAGCAAATACCGCGTGCACAATCTCGTGCCGAAGTGATTAATCTGAATCAGGGTGATGCACTAATCTTCACCACTAACTTCAGACCTGTAAAGGGTACAAGAGGCTATTATCGCGCAACAATGAAACATGGCATTAGCAAATTAAAAAGCGGAACTCGCTATGCTTTAGGAATTATTTTCCATGATGCCGCATGATGTATCATTCTACCATACAACCGCACGAACTTCGAAAGCTAATTCGATCTGGCCATTTAAAGTTTGCCGGCAACGCAGCATTAAAGATTTATGGACGACTCGATTGTTCATCTGGAAAAAGAATGAAACGCGCCAATCGCGTATTCTTTGATATGGAACAAAATGCCATCAGCAATGGGTTTCGTCCGTGTGGCCGTTGCATGCCTGATGATTACCGGCGCTGGAAAAGTGAGCAAGAAACAGGTTGAAATAGCTTAGCCTCATATTGATATTTGTATACAACATTTAACTTGCATGACCGTGAAAACAGAACAAAACGAAATTAACTATCAGCGCATTGAAGAAGCGATAAAATACCTGGAACAAAATTTCCAGCGCCAACCTGAGTTGAATGAAGTAGCCGAGCATGTACATGTAAGCGCTTTTCATTTTCAACGATTGTTCACCGAGTGGGCGGGCATAAGTCCAAAAAGATTTCTTCAATACCTTACTGTAGGCTTCTTAAAAGACAAGCTTCAGCATTCTAAAAACCTGGAAGAAGTAGCCGATGCCGCAGGACTCTCAAGTCAATCGCGTGTATATGATTTATTCACAACGCTGGAAGCTGTGACGCCACAGGAATACAAATTAAAAGGTTCCGGCATTCGCATTGACTACGGATTTCATGATACCAATTTTGGTCAGTGTCTTATTGGTGTAACGGAGCGTGGTATCTGCTGGCTCTCCTTTCTTCAAACTGATGAAGACTCTGTTCATGCTTTGAATGCTATGAAGGAGCACTGGCATAATTCTATCTTTCATCAGAATCAGGAATTGACAAGTGTTTATATTCGTCAGGTTTTTCAACCCAATGCACAAGATAAAAGACTTCATGTGTTTGTGAAGGGAACTAACTTTCAGGTAAAGGTATGGGAAGCGTTGTTAAAAATTCCGGTAGGTGATGTTACAACGTATCAGCAAATTGCAAAGGCCATTCAAAATCCAAATGCGTTGCAAGCTGTAGGATCTGCTGTAGGATCAAATCATATTGCTTATTTGATTCCCTGTCATCGTGTAATCAGAAAGGATGGCATCTTAGGTGAATATCGCTGGAGCTCATCCAGAAAGAAAAGTATCATCGGTTGGGAGATGGCCCATACCGATGATATTAATTTAAAAGTTTAAGGTATGTGAGAATCCAGGAATGATTCAGATTTATTGTTCCAGTTCTCGATAACCTTGTGGCCAGACTCATTCATTTTATTATTAGCCGCATTGTACTTTGTTGAAGCTGCATTCATTTCGTTAACAGCGTTATTGTAAGTATCGATATTTTGTTGTGTGCGTTGCGCTGGTTTAATTTTATCAAACGTAACTTTAATTTTATCGAATTTATCTTTTGCCGTAAAGAATTCAATCATAACAGGTATTTTTGTTTCAGCCTTATCGGCATAATAAGTTAATACCTGACGACATGCTGTTGATAAAGTCTCGTCGCCCTGATAGCGAACATTTTCTTTTAATTTTTCTATTCCGTCTTTTGAGTAGTTCAATAAACTGTTTCTGTTTTGTTCAATGCCATTAATATCACCTTTATCTAAGGCGTCCATTAAATAGCTATTCTGTTTATACGATTTAAAAAATATAAGATAAATTTTATTGTAATACTCAAAAACATCGCCAGCAATACGCATCTTCTTGGCTAACTTACTCTCTTCGTTATCCTTGTTTACTTTTATATTATTGTCAGCAATAAATCTGTCATACTGTTCCAGTACCATATCATTTGCAACAGCTTGCTTGTCAAGTGCCAGATCTTTTGCAAGCATGTAGGCTTCCATGGCATCGTACGATTGCTCCTTAACCTCTTCCATGTCGACAAGCTTCGCGTAGTCTTGATTTACAATAATGTAATTTATGTTCATGGCCGAGATAATTGAATCTCGTAACGCTGTGCTCTTATTAAAGGGCGGCATTTTACTTATGGTGCGTTTTGAGTCAAGAATAGCCTGTGCCAAATCCTTTCTTCTCTTTTCAATTAGTTTGTCTCGCTTGCCATGTCCAATGGCTCTGGTATAATCCCATTTCTCCCTGGCAATTTTGCTATACTCCAATCCAATATAATTCAAGTATTCACCTGGTCTACTAAAATCTTGTGCGTATATCGCTACGCTTACCAGTTGTAAAATCAGGAAAGCAAAAATCTTCTTTTTGTAATGCATCATTCTTTATTTATTCAGTTGCGTATAGTTTCTTAATATATTGAGTGCTTCATCGATGTAGTAATCGTCAGAAACTTTGTCGATCAATGTTTTAAAAGTAGAGGCGCCGAAAGTGTCAACTCCATTTACCTGCTGATCAAAACTGGTGAGTTTTATTGTATAGTGACTGGCTACAGGTTTAGGCGTATCATTATCATCTTTCCCCCGTTGCAATTCAATATTTGCCAATCCAGTCTTTGTCAACGGAAGAATTATTTCATCGCCTTTAATATAAGTGCTCATCGCTTTCTTTTGTTGTTCAAGATTGTTAAAGAAAACATTTTTACTAACTCTGCGATTAGAGCTGTCTCTTAGTAAATCAATAGGCATTGGTTCTAGCGGAGTGTAATATGTTTTCTTATCAACAGCATCGATCTTTAAAACATTTCGTTCGGCGCTTTCACCGTAGTTATATAAACTGTACAAGTCAGGCAGTGCAATATCCGGATCAACTCCTCTTCCCTGGTTTGATCTGCCTTTCACATCATAAAAACGGAATGATGTGATTTTTACTATCTCCTGATTTCCTGGAAACGCCATTACACTTTGTCCTGTACCTTTTCCATAAGTAGTACCTCCCACCAATATTGCCCGATTATGTGCACGCATAGCCGCAGCAAAAATTTCTGAGGCTGATGCACTTCCCTTGTTAATCATGACAACTAACGGACCGTCATAGGCTGTACCCAGTACGTTGTCTTTCAACGTTATTGTTTCCTGCTTCTGAGTCTTCGTTATACAAATTGCGCCTTTGTCAATAAAGATTCCAGCCAGTTCAATAGCCTCTTCTAAGTCACCTCCACCGTTGTTACGCAAATCAAGAATGAGACCCTGAATTTTCGCTTTCTTCAATTGGATGATTTCCTTGGCCAGATCAGTAGCACAACCGGTCTTGCTTAGTTCACTCTTTGAAAAGAAAACGGGTAGATTGATATAGCCAAATTTATTTTTATCGTTTGATAAAACAAGGCTCTTAATCTTGTTCTCATCATCACGTAACTTTTGTTTTTTTAATTTAACGGTGATTTTTTCTCCATTTGGTTTTTTCACCGACAGTTCCACTTCACTTGAAATGGTAGTTAAAATTTCATCAATCTCTTCACTGGAATATAAGTTGGCATCTATTTTCTCCATGTGAGAACTACTTACAGCAGTGATGATATCGCCAACATGAAGATTTGAATAATCCCATGCTGAACTGCCTGGCACAATGCGACTGATCACAATGTTACCGTAAGGATCATCCTCTAACATAACACCAAATGAAAAATGATCACTCGAAAGAGCATCAAGAAACAATTGCTTGACACGTTTTGAGAAGAATTCTGTATGAGGATCGTATGAAGTAGCAATAGCGTTCATAAGTTTATCCTGTAGAAATTCCTCTATGCCTTCCTGCACAGTAAGTCTTCGCTTAATAACATTCAGATATTTATTACAAACTCTGTCCAGAGAAGCTTTGTCATTCTTGGCTGTTGCATCTGCTTTGCCCAAACCATTATCTGTTAACATGCCAAGTTTTACAATGCGGGTCCATTGCTTTTTCAACTGGTCGTCCGTGGTAAGGTACACAGAGCTAGTCATCCTTAATCGCAGCGTGTCTTTATTATCAAACTCCATTGGCGTTTGGTTAATGGCGCGAATTAAACGATCAGCACGAGTTAATGCATTCTTGTAGATGGGTGCAAGTTCTTTTATTATGGAGCAATCGCCTTTGGCTAGTGCGCTGCCAAGTTTTTCGGAGTTGGCGAGAAAAATATTGAGCTCGTCCTGATTGAAATA
>DATJHZ010000550.1:0-11186 GCA_035493595.1 Cyclobacteriaceae bacterium
ACGGCGCAACAAAAATTCTCGAATTAGAATCAAGTTCTTCCATCAATAAAACCATATTTGATAACTTTAAACTGAAAATTAAAAAAGCATATGACTTATAAATATTCCTGGGAAAAAATAAAAGAGTATAAAGAAATCGTATTTCATAAGTATCAGAGCATTGCGCGCATCAGCATTAATCGCCCCGAAGTGCATAACGCCTTTACTCCCCTTACTGTAAGTGAAATGATTGATGCCATGAATGTATGCCGTGAAGATGCAGACATTCGGGTTATCATCTTAACTGGTGAAGGTGGCAAGGCTTTCTGCAGTGGTGGCGATCAGAGTGTTCGCGGTCATGGTGGATACATTGGGCAAGACACTATTCCAAGATTGAATGTGCTTGATCTTCAGAAGATGATCAGGTCAATACCTAAACCTGTTATCGCTGCTGTTGCCGGCTGGGCCATTGGTGGAGGCCACGTGTTACACGTTGTATGCGACCTAACCATAGCAGCTGAGAACGCCCGCTTCGGGCAAACTGGCCCTAAAGTAGGCAGCTTTGATGGCGGCTTTGGTGCTTCATACCTGGCTCGTATTGTTGGCCAGAAGAAAGCACGCGAAATCTGGTACCTCTGCGATCAATACGACGCACAGGAAGCCTTAGACATGGGCCTCGTAAACAAAGTTGTGCCATTAGATAAACTTGAAGAAACCTATGTAGAGTGGGCTAACAAGATCATTGAGAAAAGTCCATTGGCTATCCGTATGCTCAAGAGCTCATTCAATGCTGAACTTGATGGTCAAGCTGGTATCCAGGAACTGGCAGGAAATGCAACCCTCCTTTACTACCTGAGTGAAGAAGCCAAAGAAGGTAAAAATGCATTCCTTGAAAAAAGAGATCCTGATTTCTCCAAGTATCCCAAGTTCCCGTAATCTGTATAGAATTGTATAACAATAAATGGACGGGTGATTGACAACAATCAATCGTCCATTTTTGGTTTTTAAGATGATGCATGGTAAATAAATGCCATACTTAAACCCGAGAGTTGTGTACAAAAGTTTATAACTTTAGTTATGGACATTGAAAAAAGGGAAATATTCAGAGCCATCGCCAAAATGGCCTACGCCATTGCAAAAGCAGACAGAGGTTTAAGTGCAGAGGAAAGAAGAGCCTTTAACGAGATCGTCAAGAAAGAATTAGACTATGAATCATGGGCTGCACAGAGTAGATTTGAATTGCTGGATGAAGTAACACAACCTACCATAGAGAAAGCTTATAGTGAAGCCATGCACGAATTCCGTAAATACAAAAGTCATGTTACTGAAGACATCAAGGAAAAAGCAATCATTGTTATGAAAAGAGTTGCTGATGCTTGCAGCGGCTTTAGCGAGCAAGAAGCTTTATTACTCGATCGCTTCAAAAAGGATATTCAGCAACTATAATGACCACAAGCTATTCGTTCAATTCCATTCACATCAATGGACGAGAAGTAGAGATCAGTTCAATACTATCAAACACTGCCACACCAGTAACCCCATTCGAGTTCAACACATTTTCTTTCATCAGGGATTGGCTCTCATCCGTTGACACATTCTCCATATCAACCAGCGGGTCAACGGGTACACCAAAATCTATTACAATAACTCGAGAGCAGATGAAAGCCAGTGCCCAAATGACAATCAAAGCACTCGACCTTCGGGAGTCTGATACTGCGTTAGTTTGTCTGAACACCCAGTTTATTGCCGGGAGAATGATGCTGGTAAGATCTTTCGTTAATAATATGAAGATCGTTGCCCTGGAGCCTTCAACCGACCCCTTAATGAATCTTGATCCAGCAACAAAAATAGACTTTGCTGCCTTTGTCCCCCTGCAACTTCATACCATGATTGAGTCTCCATCACTTGCAAAAATCAACACATTGAAGAGCATTTTGGTTGGAGGAGGTAGTGTTAGTCAATCACTTGAATCAGTAATAAAAAACAAAGTCACAGCCCCCTCATACCAAACCTATGGTATGACTGAGACCATATCACACATTGCATTACAGCTATTAAACACGCCTGCACAGAGCTCTTCGTTTATAACACTCCCAGGTATCAAAATATATCAGGATGATCGCCAATGCCTCGAATTAGAAGCTCCCTATCTAACGGAAAAGCTAATAACAAATGACATCGTTGAAATCATAACACCAACTACATTTAAGTGGCTTGGCCGTTGGGATAATGTCATTAACAGCGGAGGGATTAAAATCATACCCGAAACACTTGAAGCTGATATCTCCTCCATTTTGAAAGAGTTCGATATCAATAACCATTTTGTAGTTCTTGGGCTTCCTGATGAAATCCTCGGTAGTAAATTAATACTGGCTTTTGAGGGATTACTTACATTACCGAAGGACAAAATTCTAAGTTCACTGAAACAAAGGCTCCCTAAGTACTTGGCCCCGAAGGAAATTATAACTATACCTGAATTCAGTTACACATCCACAGGGAAGATAAGCAGGAACGAAACACTAAAGCTGCTGTAATTCAATCGTTTGCTTATAAAGTCATTGAAAAATGCTGGCTATTATCATGGCTAAGACTTAGGTTTGGTAATAGAAGATAAAAGGTCCAAAAACATTGATCCTTAGCAAACTTTTGAATAATTTAGACTTCACAGGTTACAAAAAACTGGTAAAAATGATTAATTTTGGTACGTCTGTAGAAAATGGCTTTAAAGTTCCCACCTTTAATCAATCTGGTTCTTTAAAGCAGCGTAATTATTAGGTATTTAAACTTAATACCATGAAGAAGGTATTGATCATCGAAGATGATAGTCCTTTATGCTGGCTTTTAGAAAAAATCTTGCATAACAAGTACGAGGTCATCATTATGAATAACGGTATGGAAGCCTGGTCTTGGTTATCAGACAGGAACATACCTGATCTTATTATTTCTGATATCAAGATGCCGTCATTGGATGGTATTGAATTATTAGAGAACCTAAGCATTAGTGGGCTTTTCAAAAACATCCCTGTCATTATGCTTTCAGGTTATGAGGATTCTGCGAAACGTAAGCGTTGTCTTGAACTGGGAGCTTTTAATTACCTGGTTAAGCCGTTTGAACCCCAGTCTTTACTGGATGAAGTAGAAAGAGCTCTGAACCCAGAAAAACAAAATGTCTTCGTAAATTAGTATGGATGTAGCACTACAATACCCTTTAGTAAATCCAGTACAAATGGTCACCCAACCCAAAACACAGTCATCAACATTTACCAAACACATTCTCCGGGTTGATCGCCATGCTCACATGCCTGAACATGACTATATTCAGGAAGAGATTTATTTTACGAATAGCCGAATTCAGGAAGCCATTGATAACATTAGCAAAAGCTCAGGCAGCCTGGATGCTGTGATGATTAACCCTGAGGAATTCACTGTTAACATAACCACCCTCATTGAAATGGCACGTAAGCATGCCATTCCTTTAATTCTTTATACACCAAAATTTGAACAAGCCGCCAAAGATTTAGCATTACGCATAGGTTTAGATGAATATCATTATGGTGCCATCACTTATGCGTTCCTCAAGAGAATTGAGTTCATTAAAAAACTTAAGGTTTATAAAAACCAACGCGGTGATAAGCCTTATGAAACACAAGGCCATCTTGAAGACATTCCTAAAATAAAGATTTGGGGTATGAAGCGTGTCTTCGATATAGCGGTTTGCTCTACAGCACTGTTGGTACTATCGCCGCTGCTACTTCTTATCATGTTGATTATAAAATTGGAATCAAAAGGTCCTATTTTTTATATCTCAAAAAGAGCCGGCGCTGGTTATAAGATTTTTAATTTTTACAAGTTCAGATCGATGCGCGTCGGTGCTGATGCTGAATTGAAGCAGCTGGCGCATTTAAATCAATATAATGGCGACGGTGCAGAAAGCGGAGCAGCAGCGAATGTGTTTTTCAAAATCAAAAATGATCCACGCATAACTCGTTTCGGTCAGTTCTTACGCAACACCAGTCTGGATGAAATACCACAGTTGTTTAATGTTCTCATTGGCGATATGTCTTTAGTAGGCAACAGACCATTACCATTGTATGAAGCTGAGAAACTTACTAACGATCAAATTGCATGGCGCTTCCTCGCTCCTGCTGGCATCACTGGCTTGTGGCAAATTACAAAACGTGGAAAAGACAACATGTCTCCTGAAGAACGAATTGCACTCGACATGGAGTACGCTATGAAAAATTCATTCTGGCTTGATGTGAAGATTATGTTATCTACTTTCCCTGCATTACTACAAAAAGAAAAAGTTTAAGTTTTATAAACCCGTATGGGAAGAACCGGAACATTAAATTAATTTAGTGTTCCGGTTTTATTTTGTTATTGTTCTTATAAACAAATTTGTTTCATGATAGTCTTAGAAATCATTCTGCTTTCATACTTCACCTTCGTTAGTCTTTATGCTTTCATACTAAGTTTCGCAGCTCTCTTTTACAATAACAAATCAGCTCCACAATCGACTGAAAAACGTAGAAT
Source organism: Cyclobacteriaceae bacterium (assembly GCA_035493595.1). Taxonomy (GTDB): domain Bacteria; phylum Bacteroidota; class Bacteroidia; order Cytophagales; family Cyclobacteriaceae; genus DATCRE01. The sequence goes on from DATJHZ010000550.1 coordinate 4,513, forward strand.
AGCTGTTTTAATTCCGTCATACAAAGAAGACCAGGTTATTGTAAGCGTTGCGCAGAGTGCTTCTAAACAAAACTATCCCCAGGACAAATTTGATGTAGTTGTTATTGCTGACTCACTTAAGGATAGCACTATGGAATTACTTCATAAACTTCCCATACGTGTAGTAAAAGCAACATTCGAAAAAAGCACTAAAGTGAAGGCTCTTAATCTAGCTATGACAACTATAGGTGATGACTATGATTGTGCCCTTATTCTTGATGCTGATAACATCATGGAACCTGATTTCCTTAATAAAATGAACAACTATTTTGGTGTTGGTTATAAAGCAGTTCAAGCTCAACGATCAGCCAAGAATAAAAATAATCCAATGGCCTTTCTTGATGGCTTAAGTGAGGCTATCAATAATTTCGTTTACAGGCAAGGTCACGTTGTTGTAGGTTTATCTTCTTCCCTCATCGGATCGGGAATGATCTTTGAATATCGCACGCTGAAAGAAATTCTATTACCATTGGATAGTATCGGTGGCTTTGATAGAGAATTGGAACTTAACCTGATCAAGCGTAAAATAAAAATACATTATGCTAAAGATACCGTTGTATACGATGAGAAAGTTGATAGCACAGAAGTCTTTGAAAAGCAACGCACTCGCTGGCTGTCCAGTCAGTTTTTATATTTGAAGAAATACTTTTTTGATGGATGGATTGGATTGCTTAAAGGAAAGTTAGATTATTTCAATAGTTCTATCTTAAAAAACATTCAGCTACCTCGCGTGGTAAACCTGGGATTGCTTTTCATTTTCACTATAACAAGCTTCATATTATCAGCCTACCTTCACTTCTCTCCTATTATCTGGTTAGTCTTTATTGCTCTTAACTTCTTTGCTGTTCTGTTTGCTACGCCGAAAAGTTTCTATAGTAAAGAAATGGTCAAATCACTTTTACTAGTACCCGGCCTCTTCTTCAAGATGTTTATGCTTTTATTTAAACTCAAAGGAGCCAATAAAACATTTATTCATACTCCGCATTCTCATACAACAGAAAGTCCTAATCAACCATGAGTTCGCTCCCACTCGTTTCGATTATCTCTATTAATTACAATCAATTACATCATACCTGCGCGATGATTGAGTCGTTGCGCAAAATTTCATATCCCAACATAGAAATTATTATCGTTGATAATGCCTCTAAAGAATCACCTAAAGAAAGATTAGAAAAAGGTTTTCCTGAGGCCATCTTAATTTTGAGCGAAGACAATCTTGGATTTGCTGGTGGCAACAACCTCGGCATTAAGAAAGCAACAGGTAAATACCTCCTCTTTCTTAACAATGATACAGAAGTAGTGCCTGGATTTCTGGAACCACTTGTCAATCTATTTGAATCAAACTCCTCTGTCGGAATAGCCTCACCTAAAATTCTTTACTACAACTCAGGTGAAACAATTCAATATGTAGGATGTGAACGTGTAAATCCCTATACGGGGAGAAATAAAAGAATCGGATTTAAAGAAATAGATCACGGTCAGTTTGATACGCTGGCAGAAACAGAACTCGCTCATGGTGCTGCCATGATGTTGCCGCGTGCCGTTATTGACAAAGTAGGTTTAATGCCTGAACTGTTTTTCTTATACTATGAAGAATTAGATTGGTGCGAGTCTGTAAAGAATAAAGGATATAAAATTTTTGTAGTGCCACAGTCTAAAGTGTATCATAAAGAGTCTATGTCTATTGGCAAGAATTCAACTTTAAAGACTTACTACATCACACGTAACAGACTTTTGTTCATGCGTAGGAATACTTCAGGTATTACAAAATTATCGTGGATTGTATTTTATATCATTTTCTCAATTCCTAAAAACTCACTTAAGTATTTTCTATCAAGAGAATTCGATCAGTTAAAAGCTTTCTGGAAAGGTTCTCTTTGGAATATAACGCATCTTACCAATGGCAATAAAATAAAATTTCCGGCATGATTAATTCTATAACATTATGAAAATTGGCATTGAAGCCCAACGCATATCCCGGAAGAAAAAGCATGGAATGGATATTGTAGCTATTGAACTGATTAAAAAGCTACAGGTTATCGATACAACAAACCAATACTTCGTTTTCATTAAAGATGATGAAGACAATACTATTGTTGCTGAGACAGCCAATTTCAAAGTCATTAAAATAAAAAGCGCTCCTTATCCTTATTGGGAGCAAGTGCTATTGCCCAAGATGGTGAAAGATCTTGATCTTGATGTACTTCATTGTACCAGCAACACTGCACCATTATCCATTAATATACCGCTGGTTATTACCCTCCACGATATTATCTATCTGGAAAAATTAAATTTCACTAAAGGAACCCTATATCAAATTTTTGGAAATTTTTATCGTCGATGGAATGTTCCTTCTGTAGTGAAGAAGGCCGCTAAAATTATTACGGTATCTGATTACGAAAGAAAGCGTATCCTTGATCATTTTAAGATGTCAGATACTGTTGTTGAAACAGTACACAATGGTGTTGGAGATGCCTTTAAAAAAGTAACAGACACAGTCATACTACAATCCATAAAAACAAAGTATAACTTACCTGACAATTATGTTTTCTTTCTGGGGAATACCGACCCTAAGAAAAATGTTGAAGGTGTAATGAAAGCGCTATCAATCTTAAGAAAGGCAAACAAGCTTACCTTTACGTTGTTGATGCTTGATATCGATCGGGAATATCTTCAGCGAATTGCCACATCAATTGACGATCAGGAAGTACTGAAGCACATTTCGTTTAGCGGGTACATACCAAATTATGAATTACCCGCTATATACTCGTTAGCTCAGGCATTCTTATATCCATCATTACGTGAAAGCTTCGGAATACCAATACTAGAAGCCATGGCATGCGAGATCCCGGTAGTTACGTCCAATACATCATCAATGCCCGAAGTTGCCGGAGATGCGGCTGTTTATATGGATCCATTTGATCCTAATACAATAGCTGAAGCGCTCACCTCATTATTGACAAATGATGAATTGAAAAAAGATCTGATAGCCAAGGGAATTGATCGGGTGAAAGAATTTAGCTGGCGTCAGAATGCAGTGAAGACACTACAGATTTACAGTTCGGTACAATCTTGAACATCCACAGATCGAACAAGAAGACGATGATACAATACATATTCAAATTCACTCTTATCTGCTTCGTACTACAAGCAGAAGTTATGTTTGGTCAGTCCTCCGTTGCTAAGCATATCAAACCTGTTATGCTCGACGCTAAAAAAATTCAGTTAAAAGAGATAGGGAGTTTACCTAAAGCTTTAAAGGAAGCATCGGGGCTTGAGATTACAAAGGATGGACATTTGTGGAGTCATAATGATGATGGAGTACCTGTTCTTTTCTGTATTGATACGTTGGGTAAGCTGGTCAAAACAATTCAACTCGATCGGGCTAACCACGGATGGGAAGAAATAACACGCGATGATGAAGATAATTTTTATGTAGCCGGCATTGGCAATAATAAAAATGATAAGAAAGATTTAAAAATTTTAAAATTCGCCGACCCGGAAAAAACTCCTGCTAATAAAATTGCAGAGACAGAGGACATATCCTTTAAGTATGAAGATCAAAAAGATTTTCCTCCTCCTCCACGTAAATTAAACTTTGATGCTGATGCAATGATTAGCCTGAATGGAAGTCTCTACATCTTCACTAAAAACAGAACTGTTCCGTTCACTGGTTATTCCAAAATATATAAATTATCTCAGAAGGCTGGTGAACAGACAGCAGCTCTTGTTGATAGCTTATTCCTCGGAAAAGGTTATATGTTGGATCGTTGGATAACGGGTGCCGCTGTGAGTCCTGATAAAAAAACAATCGCTATATTATTTCATGATCACATCTGGCTTCTTCGCGACTTTACAGCAGGCAAATTCTCGAACAGTAAAATCTATGAAGTAAATCTGAATCATTACAGTCATAAAGCAGGCATTTGCTTTCTAACCAATGAAAAACTTTACATTGTAGATGAGCTGGAGTTAGACATTATTGGAGGCAAACTCTATTCTCTTGATTTACGACCTGTAGCTTCTGATATAAAATAATAAAGTGTTACTAATTCTGCTATGAATCTATTTTCAAATCCCCGATGGATCGACAAGGATCTTCTTCAATTAACAACATTGGATGAGATACCTGAAACCAAAATTCTGGAAATCCGGGATCGTCTAAAAGCCGTGAGCAGTGATAAGCCCGCTGTGTCCGTCATTATAGCAGCATGGAATGAAGAGGTAAACATCGTTCAATGTCTGAACAGTTTATCCAGAAGCAAAACTGACATTCCTTTTGAAATCATAGTTGTTAATAACAATTCAACAGACCGTACTCAGTTGGTTCTGGATAAGCTTGGTGTTAAATCATTCTTCCAGCCCATGCAAGGTGTTGGACCATCACGGCAACTTGGTCAGAAGTATGCTGCGGGCAAGTATATCTTATCAGCAGATGCCGATTGTCTATATCCTGAGAAGTGGATTGATCAGATGACAAAAACGCTGATGAAAGAAGGGAATGTATTTGTGTACGGAAGATTTTCTTACATCTCAGATAAGAATCACTCAAGATTTAAGCTTACGCTATATGAGTTCTTCAGAGATATTATGAGTGAAATGCGTCACTTTAAAAGGCCATACCTTAATGCGTATGGCATAAGCCTGGGCTATATAAAAGAATATGGCGATAAGGAAGGCTATCTGGATAAGCACATGCGGGGATTTGATGGACGCTTGTGTTTCGATATAATGAAGTATGGAAAAGTAGCCATTTTAAGATCTCAACGTGCATGGACAGGAACACGCGCCATAGAACGCGATGGCAGCTTCTCTACAGCTATCATGAAGCGTATTCTGAGAGAACTTGCACGGTTTGACAATTACTTTAAGAAGCCGGAAGCACATGACACAAAGAAGTCGCAAAACGCTGACTACTCTATTAAAAACAGCCTGGATACTATAAAGAAAAAGTATAACCCGTTGCGGTTCTTTAAAAAGTAGCAGATACGGTTAATCGGTCGCATTTCAAGGTTAAAGGGATAAAACACAATTTGACGGATGTAAGTTTGGCAAACAAATGTGTAGTATATAACTTTAATGCGTGGATTTTACCGGTAAAAAGCATTTACCATCGGCTTTTAGGCAGTATTAAAAATTATCCCAAAAAGTGAGATTCCTATGAAAAAACTTCTACCTAGCGCCATCGGGAAGTCCATCAAGCTGCTAAAAACCATCATTCTTTTTGTAACTCTTACATGTAGCTATTTCCTGGCGGATGCGCAAAATCAGACTGCTAAAGTTACTCCACAAGGAACCTGGTACTACGAGTATCTCCCACCTGACTACAACTCAAACACAAATAATTACCCAATCGTATTCTTTCTACATGGTTTGGGTGAACGTGGAGACACAGAAGCCGATTTGCCAGCTGTTGCCAGAAACGGTCCTCCTAAATATGTAAAAGCAGGGTATAAATTCCCCTTTATTTTAATTTCTCCCCAGTTAAAATCAAACAAGACAGGCTGGCCCAATACTTATATTGATCAGGTCATTGAATATGTGCGTAACAGTAGTCTTCGCATTGATCAATCCAGGATATATCTTACTGGTTTATCATTAGGTGGTGGAGGTACCTGGGGTTATATTCAAGATCCTGTTTTAGGAAAAAAAATAGCAGCATCTGTTATCTGTTGCGGACACCAAAATAACACAGGTAAGGCATGTAATATCGTAGGGAATTCTATTCCTATTTGGGCATTCCATGGAGATGCTGACCAAACTGTTAGTGTTTCAAAAACCATTAATATGGTGAATGCCATTAACGCATGCGTGCCAGCTCCAAATCCTTTAGCGATGAAGACAATCTATCCCGGCATTGGACACAACTGTTGGGATAACGCATATGTGACGTCAGTCGATCTGGTTAAGAAACTCCCAGATCTTACACAAAGTCCCCTGACCGTATATCAGTGGCTCTTACAATTCAAAAATGGTGGCACAACAGTTCTTGCAGGTCCAGATATCACGTTAAATCAACCTCTCAATTCTACCACCATCACGGCTACGGCGTCAACGGAGACAGGTGCAATCAACTCTTACACCTGGACAAAAGTGAGTGGACCTTCAGCTACTATTACTAATGGAAGTACACCAACCGTAACGCTTACCAATCTTAATATTGCTGGTGTTTACACCTTTAGACTTACAGTAACAACAGATGGAGGTGATTCAGCTTATGATGATGTTATTGTAACTGTTGTTGCTTCAGTAAACCAGGTTCCTGTTGCAAATGCAGGAGCTGATAAAACTATAACCTTACCAACGAATTCGTTAAATCTGGTAGGTTCTGGTTCAGACACGGATGGAAGTATTGCAACTTATCTTTGGACAAAAGTAAGCGGACCAACAACCTTTACATTAACGAATGCTGATAAAGCTACGGTTTCTCTTTCAGGACTTGTCGCTGGTACATATGTTTTTCAACTAACTGTAACAGATGACAAAGGAGCTACAGGCTCTGATCAGGTAACTGTTTTAGTAAATCCTGCAGCGGTTAATCAAATACCCACTGCTAACGCAGGTACTGATAAGACTGTAAATCTGCCAACCAGTACTTTAAACATTACGGGATCTGGTAGTGACCCGGATGGCAC
>DATJHZ010000551.1:0-2934 GCA_035493595.1 Cyclobacteriaceae bacterium
TCAGGAATAACACTGGTGTATACTTTTTCAATTTTAGGAAGAGCATCACTAACGGCTACGCCAGGAGTGATCCGAAGTAACATCCAATCTTTCCATCCCATTGTAAAATAGACTGTTGGCATAGCAGGTTCAAAAGGTGAATCCATCACCATATCTTTGATGACACCAAGAATTACAAAATCCTTATCAACATTCCACGGACCATTTTTCCAATGAACAATTTCACCTACCGGATTTTTCAATCCCATATATTTTACTGCAGCTTCATTAATAACAAGACCCGAAGAGTCGCTGGCTCTCTCTTTCGAAAAATCACGACCATCAATAAATTCCCAACCAACGGTTTTACCAAATTCATGCGTAACACCAAGCGTTCCAAAACCTTCTTCTTTCTTGGGATCTTTATCTTTCCATGTAAAGCCTCCGTTACTCGACCATGTGCCCGTAAGCGGTCCACCTGATTCTGCAATCTCTGAAACAGCACCTGTATTTTTAAGTTCTGTTCTCAGCACATCTCCTTTACTACTAAAGGCATCTGATTTTTTAGGGACTAAAATAAGACCGTTACGCTCGTACCCAACCGGACGATCTTTCACATACATAAGCTGATTATAAATCACACCTGTGCAGATTATTAACATTACTGAAACTGTAAACTGCAACACAACCAATACTCGTCGTGGTGTTGATGCAAAACGTCCGGCCCTAAATGTTCCTTTCAATACACTCACAGGTTTGAATGATGACAAGTAAAGTGCAGGATAACTCCCTGCTAATAATCCTGTGGTTAAAAGAAAGATGATACTGCTGATCCAAAACCAATTCTGATTCCACGGCAACGTCATCGCTTTACCAGATAATGTATTGAACCAAGGCAGCGAAAGACCAACGAAGGCAATTGCAAAAACAAAAGCCAGGATAACAACCAGAAATGATTCGCTTAAGAACTGTCCAATTAACTGACTGCGAATTGAGCCAACTGTTTTACGAATGCCTACTTCCTTCGCACGTTTTTCTGAGCGGGCTGTGCTCAGGTTCATAAAGTTGATGCATGCCAGCAGTAATACAAAAGCTCCGATCGATCCGATAAACCAGACAAATTGAATTGGTCCATTTTGAAGAACTCCTTCTTTGAAATCAGCATGCAGATGCCAGTCACTCATCGGTAGCATCAGTACTTCGTAATTATATTTAAGCTCATCTTTCATGTAGGCTAAATCTTTGATGGCTTTCACTTCTAAATCCTTAACGTTGGCATTCACTTTTTCAAACGTGGTGTTCGGATTGATCTCTGCATAAATGTGAAGGAAGTGATTATCCCAGCCTTGTTCTTTAACCCATGATGAAGTAGCGATATGGAAACTCCATGGCTGGAAGAAATCAATACCATAAAGTTCTGTGTTCTTTGGAAAGTCTTCATATACACCCGTTACTGTTGCATCGGCAGAGCTGTTGATTTTTACAACCTTGTTCATGGGGTCATCATTTCCAAAGAGAGCTTTTGCTGTTGATTCTGAAATCATAACTGAATGAAGATCTTTCAGACCTGACCAGCTTCCGTGAATCATTTTACAGGTAAACATTTCCGGACCTTCTTCGCCAATATACATTCCGGTTTTAGATATCATTTTTTCAGGCGTAGCTAAAACACCAGACCAATCTCCGGTAGCAGGCACAACGTGCTTGAAATTTGCCTGATAATTTGTTTTAAGCTCATCGATAAATGGATATGGGAGTGTGGTTTGTCCACTATAACGACGGCCCTGGAAAAAGCCTGCCTTCATTACCTTGGCAATGCGATTGTAATTGTCATGGTATTGATTAAACGATAATTCATCGTGCACCCACAATGCAATAACAATGGCTACACCCATGCCTAATGCAAGACCACCAATGTTTATCAAGGAATATCCTTTAGTCTTTAAAAGATTTCTCCATCCAATTTTAAAATAACTTTTAAACATACTGTAGTGATTTAAATTTCTATTTTCTTCTGGTTTGATAATGCCCGGTCTGAATAATAACAAGACATCTATTATAAATTTCAAGTCAGCTTTTCTTTTTCCTGATTGCTTTAATCGTTCATCATACAACTCCATCAAATCGCCCTCAATGTATTTCTTCAACTTCGGATGGCAGAACCATCTGAAGAACTTAAGAAAGAGATTGGGCGGATTGTGATTCATATTTACGAATTCAGATTTACGAGGTACGATTAACTTATAACTATTCTGATTTTAAACTCTTCACGGGATTTGCAACGGCGGACTGGACTGCCTGGAAGAAAACTGTGAAGAGTGCAATGAGTAATGCAGCTGCACCGGCAAGTGCAAAGATCCACCACGATAAATTAATCTTAAAAGCAAAACCTTCAAGCCAGAGGTTCATGCAATAACCTGCAATGGGAGCAGCAATGAAGAAAGAGATAATAACAATCTTTATAAAGTCTTCTGATAACAGCGTGATGATATTTGTTACAGTAGCTCCCAATACTTTACGGATACCAATTTCTTTTACACGCTGTTCTGCTGAGAACATAACGAGTCCAAGCAAGCCAAGGCAAGAAATGATTATTGCTAAAACTGCAAACACATTAGAGAGCTTGGATACTATTTGTTCATTGCGGTAGAGCTTTTCGTATTCCTGATCTACAAACTGATAAGCAAACGGATAGTTAGGATTGAGGTCTTTATAAACTTTACCCAGACTGGCTAACGCTTCTTTTGTTTTGCCAGGCTCTGTACGTACTATGATGACACCAAAATATTCGTATTCTTTTACATCAATAATCACAGGTTTCATCTGTTCATGCAATGAGTTTGTATGATAGTTTTTAAGGATGCCAATAATGTGACCCTTCTTACTCCAGGCAGATACCCATTTGCCGATTGGATTTTTTAATCCCATTTGTTTAACAGCTTCTTCATTAACCAT
>DATJHZ010000552.1:0-18407 GCA_035493595.1 Cyclobacteriaceae bacterium
AAAAGATGCACGTACTGGTGTTGAACGTCACGATGCGCAAAATGTATTGGATGGTGATCTTGATGATTATATCAAAGCATTTTTGCTAGGTGCACAGGAACAGCCTCAGAATAATTAATTTCTAAAAAACAATGTTATGAAGTTCATTGTAACGTCTCTCTTAATATTGCTTAGCACAATTTGCTTTGCCCAGATAACAGCCGTAACCAGCAATGGTGATGAAGTTGTTTTATATGATAACGGTACATGGAAGTACACTAACAAAGAAGAAGCACAATCTGATCCTGTTGTAGAAAACAAAACACAATTTGTTAAAAGTAAAGACGCTTCGTTTCCACTAAAAAGTAAAACAGTTAATGCCATTATTAACATCGATCCGAAAAAATGGACTTTTAAAAAAGGAGAAGATGGCGCTGCTGCTGAATATCAATTGCAGATGAAGGCAAGTGATGCCTATGGTATGCTTATCACCGAGCGAATTGAAATTCCTATTGAGTCACTCAAGAAGATTGCTTTTGATAATGCTAAAAACGTTGCTCCTGATATTGCTGTAATAAAACAAGAATACCGCACGGTGAATGGCACTAAAGTTTTATTTATGCAGATGAATGGAACAATTCAGGGAATCAAGTTTTCATACCTGGGCTACTACTACTCAAGCCCGGCGGGCACTGTACAGTTTTTAACCTATACATCTCAGAATTTATTATTAGACTATGAGCCAGAGTTAATGGCACTCCTGAACGGCATTGAATTTATCAAATAGAAATACGATTAATTATTTAAACCACTATTGATCAACACTAAAATCTATAACACCCAGTTCTGGTTATTGTGCTTAAGTTCATTGCTGTTCTTTGCAAGCTTCAACATGATCATCCCGGAATTGCCTGCTTATCTTACAAGTTTAGGCGGAGGTGAGTATAAAGGATTAATCATTTCGTTGTTCACGTTAACGGCAATGATCTCACGTCCATTCAGTGGAAAGCTCGCCGATAGAATTGGTCGCGTACCCGTGATGGTGTTTGGCCCGATTGTATGTGTGATTTGTAGTGCCATTTATCCCATCGTTACTACTGTTGCAGGCTTTCTTGTACTGCGATTGATTCATGGTTTCTCTACAGGTTTTAAACCTACTGGACAAACAGCATACCTGTCAGACATCATTCCTGCTGAACGTCGCGGTGAAGCGATGGGCTTGCTGGGCACAACAGGTTCTGTTGGCATGGCTGCAGGGCCAGCGCTTGGCGGACCAATAGCAAGTTATTTTGGTTTGAATGTTATGTTCTATGCTTCATCATTATGCGGATTGATTTCCATCGTAATCTTGCTTGGCATTAAAGAGACACTGAAGAACAAACACCCATACTCCATTGATCTCATTAAGATAGATACAATGGACTTGTTTGAACCTAAAGTTATTATGGCGTGCGTGGTAATGGTACTCAGCGCTTATGCCTACGGTGCTATGTATACTATCATGCCTGACTTTGGTGAATTTGTTGGAATTAAAAATAAAGGTTTGCTTTTTACATATCTCACCATTTCATCATTGGCAGTTCGATTGTTGGGAGGTAAGGCTTCAGACAGATGGGGCAGACAGCCCGTATTATTATACACTACAGGTGTAATTGCTATCGGAATGATCGTCATTGGTCTGGCGACAACAAGATCTCAACTTCTTTTCGGAGTAGTGCTTTATGGTTTAGCACAAGGCATGGCATCACCAACATTGTTAGCGTGGGCAACAGACCTGAGCGATGAGCATCATAAAGGCAGAGGCGTTGCAAGTGTTTACATGGCGATGGAGTTTGGCATAGGCATGGGCGCGTTTGGTTCAGGATTAATCTTCGCCAATGAGACCTCGAATTTCTTTATTACATTTTTAACAGCAGCGTTGCTGAGTGCCGGTGCATTTGTTTACCTGATCTTTTTGAAACGAAGAACAAGGTCAGTATCCTGATTAAAATAATAACATGAAGAAAACTGTACTTTACATTTTTTTACTTGCGAGCGTGGGTGAACTCGTGACGACAGTTTTTGAATTGCCAATATTGCATTTGATATGCAAACCCCTCATCATGATTACACTCGGTTCATACTATTTGCTCACGGTGCATCGCGAAGATCGATCAACATCATTGATTGAAGCTGTTGTCTTTTCATTGGTAGGTGATGTACTTCTAATGATTGAAGATAGTAGTGGTTTATTTTTTAAGTTGGGATTAGCAGCTTTTCTGCTGGCACATGTATTTTACATTCTCACATACCGTCAACATAGAACAGAAGGTGAAGCTGATAAATTGAAGGGCATTCAGAAAATGAGACTGGCGTTTCCGATTATATTATCAGCAACAGGATTGCTGGTGATTCTCTATCCGGTGCTTGGTGATTTAAGAATACCTGTTATAATCTATACGCTGGTAATTATGTTTATGACGTTGAATGCACTCTATCGTTTTGGACTTACCAATACGAAAAGTTTTTTCATGGTCTTTGCCGGAGCTATTCTCTTCATGCTGTCAGATTCTATTCTGGCGATTAGTAAATTTCGTCATCCTATAGAACATGCTGACCTCATGGTAATGTCAAGCTACATAGCTGCGCAGTTTCTTATTGTGCGTGGACTGATTTATCACAGCCGAAAATAACAACGAACACCAACGTGCCTAAGCTCCAAATTGTCTTAAGTGATGATCAAGGTGCTTGTATTGGGCAATGCCCCATTCGGCAGGAGTAAGATGTCCAAAAAATGAATGTGGATGTTTGGTGCAGTTGTCCTCACCACCAGTTGAAAACAGCGTAATCAGTTTTCGTAATCTTTCATGCTCGAAATTAAAATTACGATCATCACTGATGATGAAACTTTTGTCGGTAGGACTATTTTTACCCAAAGGCTTCTCGCCCAGGTATGTACTTTTAAATAAAGGGCCAAGTATTTTTCCTATCGTTGTACGTGGCGGACACTTCTGACCTGTTGCTGCCTCAAGTGCTGCAGAACAGTGAGCCAACATTTGCGCCACATTCATCTTTCCCCACTGACGTGTTGATGAGGGCGTAAGCTTATTCATGCGTGAGGTAATCTCAGTTAATGTTTCTGGTGAATAAATGTTTTTCATTACTGTATTAAACGAATCTCTATTAAAAATACTTTTCCAGGGTGATGGCAACACCATCTTCTTTGTTGCCTAACGTAATTTCTTTAGCGACGGCTTTTACCTCATCGCGGGCATTTGCAACGGCAACACCTATGCCTACAGCCTGGATCATATCAACATCATTATAATTATCACCGAAAGCGATAACATTATCCATGTCGATAGAATAGCATGAAGAAAGAAGTAAGCGAAGTGCTGTAGCTTTTGAAATAGATCGCGGAGCTATTTCAACATAGGTAGGACTTGAACGATAGATATGAATTTTATCCGATAATGTTTTTCTAAGATTTTCATCGAGCACCTGGATCTCTTCTTCCAAACCCATGCACATTATTTTATGTGCACCATTATGGTTTTGAGTCCAGTCCTGAAGTACAGCGTCAAAACTTTTAAACGTGGGTATAACTTTTGTTACCCGAGCTTCCTTTTCACTCCAGGCATCATCTTTTGGCGCATACCAGTTATCATCATGATAGAGACTCATGTGAATGCTTGTTCCTTTTACATAAGCTGCAATAGCATTACAAATAGAAGGTTCGATCTGGACAGTATCAATAACTTTGGGTGTTGCATCTCCATTGTAATGAACAACATAGCCTCCGTTGAAACATATTAAAGGATAATGCAGAATTCCCAGCTCTGCCTGCAGGTGACGCATGGCACTTGGCATGCGCGACGACGCCAGGATAACCGGAATGTCTTTGTTAATTTTTTTAAAGGCTGCAACAGTTCTGGGCGAAAGCTCACGTCTGCTATCTAATAATGTACCGTCAATATCGGTACAAACGGCACGTATCTTATTCACTTGATCAAATTAAGGCTTCAATTTAGTGTTTTCATGTTTTTCAATTGCGATGATCTCCAATAAATAATTACAATATCGCCTGCTTAACACGGAGGAATAATACATAGAGTTATTTATTTCAGATATTTAATGATCTGAATACAAAACAATAGCAAAGACCCGTTACATTACAAAAAAGTACCTATGAGAAATAATTATTTCCAGAAGCGTTTTCTGCTACTCCTTCTTCTTGTCACACTATCATTCTTAAGTCATGCTCAGGATAATAATCGAGACGTTATCTACCTAAAAAACGGAAGCATTATAAAAGGTGTTGTGATGGAGATGGTACCTGGTGGCATCATTAAGATAAAGACAGCTGATGGAAGTATTTTTATTTATCAGATGGAAGAAGTTCTGAGAACAGAGAAAGAAGAAAATCTTTCGAAAAAGCCTGGACCAAATACAGAAGAAGATAGTTTTAATAATAAAGGTTATTTCATGATGGCTCGGGTAGGGCCATGCATAAATCCAGAGTCAGATAATGTTTTTGTTATTATACCCAGTTTTATTGCCGGTGTAAAACTTAATAATTATATATCACTTGGTGTTGGTGTTGAAACAATGAAGTATTCTTTTAGCAACGATCAGGTTACTGATATAAACATGTATCCTGTTTTTCTTGATACGCGACTTTACATTCCGAGAAAACGGGTGCAGCCTATGTTTAGTGTGCAGCTAGGTTATGCTTTTGGCGGCAAAGCTCATGGTGCAGATTACCAAGGTTCTTACATAGATTTTGTTCCTAAATCCCATAGTGGCGGTGCCTTCACTTCTCTTGGTGCTGGTATGCGAATATTTCTAAACAAAACATTGTCATTTGTTTTTGATGGAGGCTTTACGTTTCAAGCTATGAAAGGCTATTCCAGTAATTATCAATCTTCCTCTCAGGGTCAGTTGGCATTTTCAGAGACTAGAACTATGCCATCCTTAAGAGTGAATGTTGGCTTTGCTATTAATCTGGGTAAATAAAAAATAACTCGACGTAATTGAGCTGTTGTTTTAAACAAAATAAGCTGCCCGTGATGGACAGCTTATTTTATTTAATGGAATTTTATTTTTACATCTTCCGAATCGATCCGCTACCGGATGCGTCTGAATTTACATGACTTGGATTTCCTTTATACGATACGCTTCCGCTTCCGGAGATATGCGCATCGAGATCATCTTTCACGTTGATTTCAACATTGCCTGATCCTGAAATGTGAATGTTGCATTTGTTGGTTTCGAGGTTAGCAGCAAGTACTTTACCTGATCCACTGATGGATACTTTTACAGAGCTGGCTGTTCCTTCAGCACCGATTTTGCCAGAACCTGATACACTGAAATCTGCTTTTTCTGAAATGTTACCAGCGATGTTAACATGACCAGACCCGCTTACGTTGCTATCAAAGTTTTTGCATTTTCCCTTTATATCGATGTTGCCAGAGCCCGAAACATTGGCATCTATTTCTTCTTTTACATCCAGCTCACCGGCCTCAAGAGAACCTGATCCACTTACACGAAGCTCAAGCTGATCGCTGGTAATTTTTGTTTCAGCTATAACATCACCCGATCCGCTAACATTAATGCCATCAATCTTTTCAACAGTAACATACGCCGTTACTCTGATACCATCACCCCAGTGTTTCCAATCTCTTTTATTGGTGATGACAAGTCTGTCGCCTTCCAATTCAGTATCTACACGTTCCAGCACTTCGCTGGTTCCTTCAAGTTCAACCTTTTGCGGTGAACCCTGGCGTAATATTAACTTACCTGGAAAGCCAAATGATATTTTTGTGAATGTGCCTACAGTGCGTGTTTCACGCTTTTGCGCAACTACCAGCGATGCGCTGATAAATAAAGCAATTAAGCTAAGTGAGATGTGTTTTTTCATACGGATTTTATGGTTTTGATGCTTTTGTTTAAATCATAGATGAACAAAAGACAGGGATGATGTAAGAAGGTTGCATCGTTTCTATGTCTTTATTTCTTTTATTTATGACGCGAAATCCTGACCTATAGTTGCATGCCTGTATTCTCCTATCAAACCATTCAATCATCTTCGGAGGGCATCTATAAAGAAAAGGGAAGTAAATTTCTGGCGTTTGCCTACCCCGTTACGTCAGAAGAAGAAATTAAGAACCGTATTGAATCATTAAAAAAAGAATATTACGATGCCCGCCACCATTGCTTTGCGTGGATGTTGGGTGCAGAGAAGAATCAGTATCGCGCTTTCGATGATGGTGAGCCTAATCATTCCGCTGGCGATCCGATTTTAGGGCAGATCAAATCCAAAAATCTTACGAATGTATTGGTGGTAGTTGTTCGCTACTTTGGAGGAGTGAAGCTAGGTGTTGGCGGATTGATTACAGCCTATAAAGCCGCAGCAGAAGACGCTTTAAATAAAACATCTTTGATAGAACGAGAAGTAACTGAAGTGCTGCAACTCAGCTATAGTTATTCATCTACACCCGAAGCCATGCGACTGGTGAAAGAATTTGAGTTGAATATACTATCACAAGACTTTAATGAAGATTGTCAGTTAAAAATAGAAGTAAAGCTCCGTGATAAACCAGGTTTACTAGAAAAGATAAAATTGCTTCAGGTTACCGGTCATGACATAACGTTTGGATTGTAGTTGCTGATTTTACAAATTATTCCTGATTTTAGCTTTCTTTGCATTTAATTCAAATTCTACATGGCCACCCCGCGTAAAGCTGCTCTTGGTTTTATCTTTGTTACTCTTCTCATTGATGTTATAGGTCTTGGAATTATTATTCCGGTTATTCCTAAACTCATTGAGCAACTTATTCACGGTAATTTAAGTGATGCCTCAAAGTATGGCGGCTGGTTATTGTTTTCGTATTCCATTGTTCAATTCTTTTTCTCACCTATACTGGGAGGTTTAAGTGATAAGTATGGCAGACGCCCCATCTTATTAGCATCGCTTTTTGGATTTGGAATAGATTATTTATTCCTGGCTTTTGCGCCATCAATTGGATGGTTATTTGTAGGTCGCATTATAGCAGGTGTAATGGGTGCCAGCTTTACCACGGCAACAGCCTACATAGCCGATGTAAGTACACCTGAAAAGAGAGCTCAGAACTTTGGAATGATCGGCGCAGCATTTGGTTTAGGTTTTATTATCGGGCCTGTGCTTGGCGGTATTATTGGAGGAGAGTTTGGTGCGCGTGCTCCTTTTATTGCAGCAGCGATTCTCACATTTGTTAATTGGCTCTATGGATTTTTTGTTTTACCAGAATCATTACCGAAAGAAAACAGAAGAGCGTTTGACTGGAAGCGTGCCAATCCACTAGGCTCTTTATTGCATCTGAAAAAATATCCTGTAGTACTGGGGTTGGTTGCTTCTATCGTGCTTATCTATATAGCAGCACATGCAACACAAAGTACGTGGTCTTACTTTACCATGGAGATGTTTAAGTGGGATGAAAAAATGGTAGGATACTCGTTAGGATTTGTAGGACTAATGGTTGCCATTGTTCAAGGAGGATTGATTCGTATTGTGATTCCGAAACTCGGGCAACGCCGTTCAGTGTATGTTGGTCTTTCACTTTACGCTGTTGGATTTGTTTGCTTTGCTTTTGCTTCACAAGGATGGATGATGTATGCCTTTTTAGTTCCGTATGCATTGGGTGGAATTTCAGGACCTTCTATGCAAGGCATTATGTCGTCACAGGTTCCTTCTAATGAACAAGGGGAACTGCAGGGAGCCTTAACAAGTTTGATAAGTTTAACAAGTGTTATAGGTCCACCACTCATGACAAATTTGTTTGCCTACTTCACAACTTCACAAGCTCCTGTATATTTTCCTGGTGCACCGTTTCTGATGGGTGCGGTGTTAACAGTTATCAGTGCTGTGATGGCACGTACAAGTTTGAAGAAGAATCTTGTTTGATATTTCAGATTTCAAGTTTCAGATTTTATATTCTTAAGGGCGATTATATCCTTTTATTCTGGAATTTTTCAACGACAAACAAAACAGTTTATCGAGAGTTGCTATAGTCGATCATTACCTGTGTATAAACACAAATCGTTGAAGTTTAGCAGTGATTTATTTCTGTTTATCTGGTAACCGAAGCTCATAGCTCTTTAGCTTTCAATTAAACTCTTAAGCGGTTAAAATTACCTTTTACATTTCGCTATCATAGTACGGACTACTGATTAGGTATTCATTCATAATAACTAAATCTACTATGAAGAGAAATCTAAAACTACTGGTCTTAATTTGGCTTTTAATCCAGAGTGTAGAGATTTTTGCACAGAACCAACCCACTGGTTCAAACCCGAATATATCTTGCGGGCCTAACACAAGTTGTTTTCAAACAGAAATTCTAAAAGCAGAAAAGACAGGAGAAAATTGTACAGCATATCAATTCAAAATTTCTTATGACAGTCGCTGTCTCCATGCACTGTCTCACTTCACTGTTGCCATACCATGTGGTGATGTGAAAGATTTGAGTAACTCGCAAAATTGGCAACAGGTATTTGGTTATGATCCTACAACAAAACTCACAGGATTTAAGATTGATAACATTCCCAACTTTGGAGAAACTTCATTAAAGAGTTTCACCGTCAGCTTCACACTTTGTACGGGCAATGCGTGTGACTCAACTAAAAATTGCTGGCAGCCTATCATTGCTTATAAAGCAGCCACGAATGTCTACTATGATACTTTGGTGAACTCATGTCCTTCATCACTTGTAGCCAATATTGAAAAGCATGATGCTTCTTGTTTTGGTCTAGCAGATGGAACACTATCTGCCATTGTAACAGATGGTAAAGCACCATTTACATATAGCTGGTCCAATGGAGCAACAACCTCAGCAATAACCGGACTTGCTGCTGGCAATTATTCTGTTCTTATAAAAGATGCCAATGGTTCGTCCTTACAACTTAGTTCAACAATCAGTCAACCTAATGAAATTATAATTACTGGAACTGTGAATAATCCGGTGTGTACGGCGAACGGTTCTATTGACATCACACCATCAGGTGGAAGTGGCGGATTTACATATACATGGAGTAATGGCGCAACAACACAAGACTTGTCAGGACTTCAGTCAGGAACATACAGTGTAACTGTAAAAGACAGTACAGGTTGTGCCGTTCAAAAATCATTTACACTTACCAATACGAATCAAATTATAATTACACCGCTTGCAACACAACCAGGATGTAATCAATCAAATGGCAGCATTAACATAACGGTAACAGGAGGCACAGCTCCGTATACTTTCGTTTGGTCGAACGGAGCAACAACAGAAGATATTCAGAATCTTCCTCCAAATACATACAAGGTGACCGTTACAGATTCCACGGGTTGTAGCGCCAGTCTTTCTTATGTTCTGCGAGAAAACAATACGCTTAAACTTAATGCAATTGTAAAACAAACCAGTTGCCAGGATGATGCTTCAGGCGCAATTGATCTTTTAGTTTCAGGAGGTACTGCACCTTATACATTTGTGTGGTCTAATGGTGGTACAACTGAAGATCTCACCGGATTAACAGCTGGTATTTATAGAGTAACAGTTACAGATAGCAACGGATGTACAATTACGCTTCAGGTCAGTGTTTCAAAAAAGACATTTCAGATAGGTAATGTTGTTACACAACCACTTTGTCACGGAGACAGCACAGGCTCAATTACTCTGAATCCTACAGGTGGTGTTGCTCCTTATACCTATCAATGGATAAATGGCGGCACGAGTAATTCAATAGCTGATCTCCCTCCGGGTACTTATACCGTTACAGTTACCGATGCAACCGGATGTAGCCGAAATGTAACTTTCGTTATTACCAATCCTACTCAGTTGGTGGCGTTAGGTACGATCGGCAATTCACAATGTTCGGCAGAAGGAAGTTTCAGCATTGATCTTACTGTGAGTGGTGGTAAAGCTCCGTATACTTACACTTGGTCAAATGGTGCTACTACTCAAGATCTTGATTCACTGAGTTCAGGAACGTTCACTGTTACAATTCAGGATGCCAATGGTTGTACAATCATGAAAGAATTTACGGTAAGTGGCGGCTCTTCATCTTTTACATGCTTGATCAGTCCACCGGATTCAGTTGCTGCTTGCGGATCAACAGGAAATATTTTAAAGACACTTGTTAGTGGTGCTACTTATCAATGGTCAGTTCAGAGCGCTGATGGAAGTTGGTTAATTACTCAGGGAGCTTCTTCTGATTCAATTATTTATACAGCAGGAACTGAAAATAGTTCTGCAACATTTTCTTTGACGATTACAAAAGATGGTTGCAGTCAAACCTGTTCGTACACTGCAGCAACATGTTCAAGTGATTCTACCGGTACTGGTGGAGGAGGCTCAGGTGGAGGTGGCAATAATGAAACGTGTGATGAATGTTTTAATTCTTCCATTCAAACTATCAGCGAAAATGGATCGTGCATAACGTACAAGGCAACTGTGAGTACAACAGGTAACTGTGAACATGAGCTCTCTCATTGGGATATTGCAATTCCATGCGGAACATTACAAGACATTTCAAACTCAGGCAATTGGAAGATGGAGATCGGAAAAGATCCAACCACCGGACTCACCGGATTAAAAGTGGATGGTGTTAATGGATTTGGTAAAACGCCAGGATCATTCACGGTTTCATTTACGATTTGTTCAGATAATACTTCTTGCCTGGAGTCATTTCATAACTGGAATCCTGTAGTAGCATACAAGGCAGGCTTGTGTATAGCGTATGACACCTTGGGTTCGGGTGGAACTAACAATCCGGGACCTGTGTGTGCATATCCAAATCCATTCCATCATGATGTTAATTTTAAATGGACATGCCAGGAAGATGACTACATTGATTTGAAGATCCTCGATAAATGCGGAAGAGAAGCTCACCAGGTTTTCCAAGGAAACGTAGAGAAGGGAAGAACATATTCGTTTGAATTCTCCGGAGCACATCTAAGTGATGATATGTATTTTTATATGCTTGCTTCAAAGAAGAAAAAAACTGTATATGGAAAACTTGTAAAGAGCACTAACTGATTCACACTTTACAAAAAAATAAAGGGCCACACACGGCCCTTTATTTTTTTTGCAGGTCAGTTTCTGAGCACCATAATTTGAAATGTGAAACTTTCAATTTGAAATTATCAAAGCCCCAACACCGACTTCAGTTTAGTATAACCTGTTTTACTTAAGGGCACGCGTATTCCGTTTTTTAACAACGCTACGTGTGAATCTTTTTCAAGAGGCTCAATGCGTGTGAGCTGTTGTAGTTGAATGATGTATGAACGATGCACACGCACAAATTGACTTGCATCTAAGTTCTGTTCATAAAAACTCATCGTCTTCTTCTTCAGAAACATTTCTTTTGCTGTGAAGATCTTTACATAATCGTCATACGCCTCCATGTAAATAATTTCATGTGTTGGTATGATGCGGATGTTGCTTCCTTCCTTCACCACAATACGATTGCGTTCTTCAGGCTGACGCACTTCAGATTCTATAATGGTTTGTTGTGCAGCTTTTGTTTCAGGCTGATGACGTTGCGCAAGCCATTTCTGTATAGCCTTGTCAAAACGTTCTTTGCTGAAAGGCTTTAACAGATAATCAATAGCATGAGACTCGAATGCTTTCATAGCAAACTCATCAAAGGCTGTTGTAAAAATTACCGCCGGTGGATTCTCAACAAGCTCAAGCATTTCAAAACCATTGATCTTGGGCATTTGTATATCAAGAAAAATCAAGTCGGGTTGATGTTTGACAATTGCCTTCACGCCTTCAAAGCCATCATTGCATTCTTCTACGATTTCAATTTCAGTATAGCTTTGAAGATATTCTCTTACAATGCTTCTGGCAAGAGGTTCATCATCTATCAATATCGTCTTAATCATTTGCTTTGTGGAATTTTTATGCTGGTAATAAAAAGAGAATCGTTTTGTTGTGTTGTCAATAAATCCTGACGCGCATACAAGAGGTGTAATCTTCGTTGTACAGAGTTTAATCCAAAGCCGGTACCTTTAGGTTGTGTGGTTGATGGATCAAATGGATTTTCAATCTCAATGATGAGGTAATTATGTTCAGTCTTCGTTGTTATGCGAATAGTAATTGTTCCTATAGTATCATATAAACCAAACTTGATAGCATTCTCAACCAGGGGTTGAAGGAGGAGCGATGGCAATGCCATGTTCTCCGTGTCATCAGCTTTATTTATTTCTGTTTTGAGTCGGTGTCCGAAGCGTACTTTCTCAATATCTAAATATAATTCGAGGTGCTGTAGCTCTTCGCTGAGCGTCACCAATTGTTGATCGTCTTTCTTAAGTGTTCCGCGCAAAAAATCAGAAAGTTGCTGAATCATTTTGCGTGCTTCTTCAGGCCTTGATCCTGCAAGAGCGCTGATGGAGTTAAGGCTGTTAAATAAAAAATGTGGTTGTAACTGTTGTCTCAGTTTTGATAGTTCAGCTTCACGTGCAAGCTTCTCGGCGTCTTCTTGTCTGCGATCTATTGCCTGCTGATCTTGCAAGTAATACCAGATCCAGCTAATGATGGCAACGAAGGCTATCATTAACCATGAAAACAATCCACGTATAATGGATGAGTTCGAAACGAATAATTGATAAGCATCGTCTTGTGGTAATAAAAATTTAGCGGTCAGGTAGCGCTGGATTGCTACAGTTATAATCGCCAGTATTATACTCCAGACCAAGAGATTAAAAGCATTCTTCGGACCTGGCCTATAGTAGCGCAAGGAGTTACTCATTACATAGCCCGCCGTTGCCAGAATTAGATTCATGTTGATGGCATCGATGAAGGCGACCGACCATGAGAAGCCTGCCGATTTGTTTATGGCAAAGGCCTCCAGGAAAGTCCAGAGTATCCACCACCCGCAATAGGTGTAGCCTATTCTCTGTGCTGTAATTTTTGTTGTAGTAAAGTTCAAGCGCTTGCAGTTATCTGATTACTAAAATAAGGGCATTGCATTTAACCGCAAGGTGATTGCTCGCTGGTGTACATAATTAATGTATGGTTGTGCCTCTTCAGTTTCATGAATACGTGAATATACTTCTATCCCGTCTTCAATTTTTTTCAGGGGAAGCAATTCTGCAACGTTGATAAATTCCCATTTTACTTTTTTCATTTTGTCATTAAAGAATGAATCTTCTTCACTCAGGCCAATGACGCGTGCTTTAAGGAGTGCCTGCTCTGTGCTGTCCGCTTCGATGAGCCGCAGTTGTTCGTCAAACTGCGGCTTTACGCTACCCTCTTCGGGTGATATGTTGAATACGAGTTTTGCTATGTACCAGTTCATAAATAGTATAGATAAGGTTAAGAGTGTGGGGTTCATGTTATTAGTAGCTCTTGATGTCGATGCCACCGAAGATGCAGGTTCCTCTAAGAACTAATATCTTTTGATCATCAGAAACTATGTCTCTGCGAATAGGGCGCTTATCTTCGATCGCACCGAATAAGCAAACAAGGTCTTCAGATTTAATTTGCCAATGTGGAGGCACCACTAATTTTGTTCCACCAAATACCTGCGTGATATCAATGACAACTTTGCCAGTAAAATCAGCCTGCATTAAATCAATGTCAGTACCTCCAAAGAAAGTTGTGATGTCGCCACCTTTAAACTCCTTCGTTATTATCGTTTTTTTTACACCGCCGAAAACTGTTGTTGAGTCAATGATATCTTCGGTTGAGCTATCACGGTAGTGGTGTTCCCACTTATCTTTCCATTTATGTTCCCACTTGCGTTTCCATTCTTCTTCATTCCATCTTTTCTTTGGGCGGAAGATCATGGCTACACCAATGCAGATGATAATAATGGGCCAGATAAGCTGACCAACGTTAATACCCATGAAGGGTTCGGCCATAAGAGCAAGCCCAACAACGATAGGGACCATCCATCCGAATCCGCGAAACCCATGACGAGCACCAACGTATACACCGACTACGATAGGAATCATTTGCCAGGTAAATAACCATGATGGTAATTCCGCACCTAATTCTCTGGCCAGCAATGCGGAGCCAACTCCAATAATGATTATGCCTCCTAATGCGCGGCTTGATCTATGACGTTTTTTTCTTTCTTCAATTTCTTTTTCGATGTCTTGCGATTCCATTGTTTGTTTGATTTATGATTCAAATAACGCTGAAATAGCAAGACAGGGCCATCGGAGATAGGTCTACGAAGGTGGCCAGTAGGTGAACGACGGGGCAGAGTAGGTGAATGAAGTGATCTTCTATCTTATTTTTTTATGACGTAGGTCCAGATAGGGCAGTCAACATGGTTTACAACATCTTCCGTTACACTTCCGCTGAGAGTGTGGGCCAGTCCCTTACGTCCGCGGGTGCCCATGGCAATCAAATCGGCTTTAATGGAATGCGTAAAGTTGATAACACCAGCTTCTTCATTAGGATCGTTGAAGATGTTGAGTGTATAATCTTTAATCATAAAACGTTTTACAAATTCTTCCAGGCGTTGCATCGTTACCGTGTCGCCCGTGAAGTTTGCCGGAGTGTTGATCCATACAATATGGAGCTTGGCATGAAAGAAATTCTGCAGGTCTTTAATGTGCATTACCAGATCTTCCTGATCTTTTGCCAGGGTATTGGGGAATACAATACTCTTAATAGTTTTTTTATGAGGATATTCTTTGATAGCAAGTACCGGCACTGGTGAGTTGCGTACAATTTTTTCGGTGTTAGAACCAATAAGTATTTCTTTTAGTCCACTGGCGCCGTGCGTACCCATGATAACAAGGTCTATTTCATTTTCATCAATGTAATCGGTAATGGCTTTGTAGATATATCCGAAGCGGGTAATGGTAATAACTTTTATGCCTTCATGTGGATACTCACTTTTGAGTTTTTTAAATTGAGTTTCAGCATTCTCTGAAAGCTCTTTGAGTAATGCTTCTTCGAACGACAACACAGGCATGAGAACGGTATCGTGCATCATGGGTAGCTCAACTACGTTCAGCAGATGCACCTGCCCATTTGATTCTGAGGCGATATCTAATGCAAAGCGAAATGCATTTATGGCATGATTGGAGAAATCACAGGGTACAAGAATCTTTTTCATGGATGTAAATTTTAGTTGTCAATGCCGCCCGATGAGGTCGGTTTGTTATTCGAAAATACATCAATTAATGGTCTTTTCATTTTGATAAGAGTCATTGATTTGTCATGACTTTTGTCAGAATGTTAATGAAGATTAACTCGCTTTTTAGTATATTAACGTATATAAAAAATCTGGCGCTATGAAAAATTCACTTTCATTTTTCTTGCTGCTGACCTCTTTTCTGGCCAACGGTCAATATCACAACAAACATCATTCTGTTTTTTCCTTTTTGCGACAACACCCTAGAATTGAGGTTGCAATTCCGGCTGTTAAAACTTCATTTCAGACATCTTCAATTAATTCACTTATGCAACCGCGCGATTATACTATGAGCAGTGCCAACGTAACGCAGTCATCAGAATTAGTTTCGGGATGGAATGCATCGCACATGGTCTTTGCTCACGATCATCGGGTGCAAGGTTCACAGACGTATGATATCCAGGGCAAGCCTCAATTTTCAAGTGCTGCCTTTAGCTTCAGATCTAAAAAGCGACATTGATTAGTTGGCAAGCAAAACGCCTGTTCCAAAAAGAATAACAAAGATTAACGTTGAGAGCGCCATCTGCTTGAGATACGGATCTAATTCCGTTGATGGCTTTTGACTTACGGTAACACCATTTTTAATAAAGAGAGGCACACTAAGCAAAAACAGAAATTGCCATGGTGAATGATATGTTATGACAGTATAAGCAATAGAACAAAGTAAACCACCAATAAGTAATGTCCAATGGTAGAGAATAGCATTCGCTCTTCCTATTCTAACAGGTATTGAATACTTGCCTGCTTTTTTATCAGATTCTATATCACGAATATTATTAATGTTAAGCACGCCGATTGAAAACAAACCGCACGTCATAGCAGGCAATGCTTCTGATAATGTAATGTGTTGTGTAAATAAATAACAAGAGCCCATTACACCCACCAATCCAAAAAAGATCAGCACAGAAAAATCGCCGAGCCCGGCGTAGCCATAAGGTTTTTTTCCTACAGTATAAGTGATGGCCGCAAGGATACTTAATAAGCCAAGTCCAAAAAAGAAAAGCAACGCATTCCAGTTGAGGCCGAAGGATAACAGCAATAAACTAATACCACTTGTGAGGCAGAGAATAATAAAAATACCAACGGCGGTTTTCATTTGATTGGCAGAGATGGCTCCGCTTTGTACTGCACGTGAAGGTCCTTTGCGATCATCACTATCCGCACCGTGTATGGAGTCGCCGTAATCATTGGCGAGGTTGGATAAGATTTGTAAGAAGATAGTAGTGATAATGCAGAGAATAAAAATAGTCCATTGAAAAGCATGGCGCGAAGCTGCAAGAAATCCACCCATGGCAATGCATGAAAGTGATAAGGGAAGTGTTCTAAGCCTGAAGGCTTTTAACCAGATTTGCGTAGTGCTCAAGGTAAAATATGTTTGAGTATTTCGTTATCCAATGGATTTACTTTCGAGGGATAAAATTCGACAACATTACCATCTTTATCAACAAGATACTTACAGAAATTCCAGGAGGGAGCATGACCGGATTTCGCTTCAAGCCATTTATACAACGGGGCCTTGTCTCTTCCCTTCACTGAAATTTTATCAAACAACTGGAAGGTAACACCATAATTTTTCTGGCAGAATGAAGCAATCTCTTCCTTTGAGCCAGGCTCTTGCCATAAGAAGTTATTGGCAGGAAAACCAAGTACGGTGACATGATCACCGTACTGTTCATGGAGTTTTTCAAGATCAGCATATTGCGGTGTGAAACCACATTTAGATGCTGTGTTAACAATCAAAAGATTCTTGCCCTTGTATTGTGCAAAGTCAATCTCTTTTCCATCTAATGACATCATTTTGAAATCGTAAATGGAACCCGCTACATTTTTCTTGCCCTGAGCAAAAGTTAGCTTCTCAGATAAGAATGATACAATACCCATAGTGGCAAAGAATATGATGATTGACTTCTTCATTTTTTAAAGCTTCGAGCTATAAGCTGTGAGCCGTGAGTTGATTATAACTGACCAACAATTTCATTATCCAAAGGCTTCACCTTGGAATTGAAAAATTTCACAGTACCATCAGGCTTAATAAGATACTTGCAGAAATTCCAGCTTGGTTCTTCGCCTGTCTTTTCTTTTAGCCACTTATAAAGCGGATGCTGATCGTCACCCTTCACTGAAATCTTTTCAAACATCTGGAAGGTTACGCCATAATTCTTTTTGCAGAATGTAGCAATCTGACCATTCGTGCCAGGCTCCTGACCACCAAAGTTGTTTGCCGGGAAACCAAGAATGGTAACTTTTGATCCGTATTGTTCATGCAGTTTTTCAAGGTCAGCGTACTGCGGTGTGAAGCCACACTCAGATGCGGTGTTTACAATCAGTAAAGTTTTGCCCTTGTATTGTGAAAAATCAATCAACGTACCATCAATGGAGTTGATTTTAAAGTCGTACAGACTTGAGGTACCAAATAAGGTCATCAATAAAATAAAGCTTAGTGTTTTCATGGGGTTTGAAATTTTTATAATTAAAGGTCTCGCATGTTCAAACAAAAAACTACGCCTAATTGTTCAACGGTCCACAGACCACGGTCGACGGTCAACAGCAAAGGCGTACAACCGAACTACTGTGGATAGTCGTCTGTGGGCCGTCGACCATCCTACATCCTCTCCGGCACGTCTATCCCCAGCAAATGCATACCCTTCTTGATCACATCAGCCACTGATTTAGAAAGCGCAATTCTGAATTTTAATTTGGCCTGATCGGCTTCGTTAAAAATAGGTATAGTCTGGTAAAACTGGTTGTATTGTTTGGCTAGCTCGTAAGTATAATTCGCAATAACGGAAGGAGAGTATTCACGGGCAGCCTCCTTCAGTTTATTCTCATAGTTGTTCAACATCTGTAACACTTCACGTTCAGAAGTTTCAAGTGTGGTAATAGAGGCAAGATCACTGCTCACAGCTTTTATTCCAAGAGTCTCACCTTTTCTTAAAATAGATTTAATCCGTGCATGCGTATATTGAATGAACGGTCCGGTGAAACCCTGAAGTTGAATAGATTCATTCGGGTCGAAGGTCATCCTTTTCTTTGGATCAACTTTTAACAAGAAAAATTTCAACGCACCCAGGCCAATCATCTCAAATAATTTAGCCGACTCTTCGGCACTGAAGCCTTCTGTCTTACCGAGCTCGCGAGTTTGCTTTTCAGCTTCGGCTGTCATCTCGTCAATCAGATCATCAGCATCAACCACTGTTCCTTCGCGTGATTTCATTTTGCCTGTAGGCAGATCGACCATTCCATAGGAGAGATGATAACATTCTTTGGCCCAG
>DATJHZ010000553.1:0-13890 GCA_035493595.1 Cyclobacteriaceae bacterium
CGATAGTTTGTTACAAAGCTGATTCTACCTTTTTTTGTCATGCCCATCCACGTGCCGTTAGCTTCCAGATCACGGCCTCCCAGGATATCAGGATAATCATTCCAGGAATGTGCAGCTTCTGTTTTACGATTATAAAACTCATCACGATTAGCCGCCAGAATAAGTTTATAGGTTGGGTGTTGGTTTATCGAGAAAAAGATGAGACACATGGTGGTGGTAGTTGATGTTATTAGTCAATGGTCGATAGTCGATGGTCAATAGTACTTCGTAAGTCTAAAATCGTAAATAACCATAAGTCAAAGTTATTTTAAAGATTCAAATATAAGCACCTAAGTATGAATACGGACATCCTTCCACGTACATTCAACATTGTTTGAGTAAAACTCTTGCCCTTAGTTTGTGACTTTTATTTTTTTAGTTCAGCTGCAATTCACAAACGTGTAAATCATTGAAATATGTTCCGATTAATCAATAGTCTCACTATTAATAAAAGACTTCAGGCTATTTCAATTATTTCCATAAGTTTCATCTGCATTTTAATCGGGCTCATTTTTTATACCAATCGCAAGGCCGAGCAAGTGAAGTTTAACGTTGAAAAATCTGATGCCATGACGATGGGAGTCTGGATGAGATTAAGGGCATATAACGCCATTCGCGGAGACTTCTTACTTATTTTTATTTCTGACCCTGTAACCCAGAAAGATTATGTAGAACAAGCGACCGATTTATTAAATGAGCGATTTAATGATCTGGAAGGTTATAATGAAGACCTGAAATACTGGGATGGAGCGCTTTCATATGAAGTCAGGAGAGATTACGACTCTCTGAATTCTGGCATTGAAAAGTATGTGGCGTTCTGCAAAAGAAATCTTTCTGCAGTTCGTGAAGTCAACATTAGAGATACCGTAAACTTTATCAAAACAAGAAAAATTGTAGTCGAAGATTTTGACAGATACTATCTTGATCTGCGGGAAAAAGCACTCAACATACTCGATACTATTTATTTGGAAACAATACGAGATGAGGAGCAAGCTCAACATGAAATCAGCAACATGATGTTACTGTTCTATATTCTGTCTGCTACACTGGCTCTCACAATTTTTATCATCATCAGAATAATTGCCAGATCAATGCTTGTTCCTATTACGGAGACCAGAACTACTTTGGAATTACTTTCAAAAGGACAAATACCTAACATTAAAGATTATAATGGAAAGGATGAATTATCAGGTATGCTTCATTCTCTCAAGGGCTTCAGTTTACACATGAACAAATTGATGGGCTTTGTAAGCAATGTTGCGAAAAGTAATTTTCAGGAAGAAGCCAGTATGTTTGAAGGTAAAGGTCCTATTGCCGAAGCGTTGATAAATATGAGAGACAGTCTAAAAAATTCTGCTTTGCTTGAAGCTCAGAATAATTGGACAATACAAGGGTTGGCCGATTTAGGAAACCTGATACGACAGCAGGAGGGTCTTGATAAATTATATGATCAGATACTGGCCTACATCATTAAATATCTCAAAGCCAATCAAGGTGCGTTGTATGTTGTAGAAAATAATGCTGATCAGATTCATTTAAAAATGAATGCTGTATATGCTTACGCCCGCAAGAAATTTATAACAGGCTCTGTACGTCCGGGAGAAGGACTAGTGGGGCAAGCTTATCTGGAACGTGGGATGATTATACTGAAAGAAATTCCAGATGATTACATCAAGATACACTCTGGCCTGGGCGGTGCATTACCCAATCACCTGATTGTATCTCCTCTTATTACAAATGATAAAGTTTACGGTGTAATGGAGATTGCTTCATTCAAAATTTTTCAACCACACCAGATTGATTTGATCAGTAAGTTCAGTGAACAGATCGCCTCCGCTATTGCTGCAAGACAAATCAATACCAATACCCAGAAGTTACTGAATGAATTGCAACAAAAAACTGAAGCCATGAAGATTCAGGAAGATAACATGAGGGAAAATATTGAAGAGCTCTTTGGTACTTATGGAGAGACGCAACACTCCCTGACTGAAACGCAGGCAAGAGAACATTTTCTACAATCTTTATTGGACACTGTAGAGCAGGATATTATAACCGTTGATAATAATTATAACGTACTCCATCAGAAAAAGTACAATCGAGAGACTCTCAGAAAAATATTCCGGAACGAAATCAAGTCAGGTGAAAATATTCTCCCTTTGCTTAATGACGATTTAAAAAGCAGCATACAAGAGATGCTCAACAACACGTTCAGCCAACAAGAAATCGGAAAACTAAATAACCATAACATTCAGATTACTACAAAGCCTTTATACGATCAAAAAAGAAATATAACTGGCGCAGCAATTTTTATAATGGAAATTTAATTATCCGACACGTTGGTTTACGATCTCTTGCAATGCTTTTAATATCCTAATACGTTTGACCAGTGTTCACTGGTTTTACAACAGGCATTGAATTCAAAATGGGTTTATCAATTCCCTTTACGGTAGTCTGTTGCGTTTTAATTAATTCTAAAACAACCACTTCGTTGTTACCAGACTTTAGCCACTCTGCAGGCACATACAATGTCTGCTGCGGACCAATTGCCCAGTACCTACCAAGGTTATGACCGTTAATCCAGACAGAACCTTTTCCCCAGTCAGACATATCAAGATAGGTATCAGCAGGTTTATCTACTTTGAACGTTGCACGTTTGATAACCGGAATATCCGTGATGGAATTCTTCTTTGAAGTTTTAATGTCTTCTACTTTTTTGAACGGTAAAGAATACATTTTCCAATTCACCAATTCATTACCACTGAACGTTACATTGTTTGTAATTCCTTTTTTGTTTTTCAGCAGATAGGGACCAAAATTTACGCGGCCCAGATTTTCAACAAGTATATCCAATGTTACTTCACCTTTTGGTAAGGATAAAAGCAAGCTATCCTGATCTAATCTTCTATCCAGTATGCCAGATCTTTTTCCGTTAACGAAAATCAATCCATAGTCTCTGAGTTCATTGATCTTTAAAATTCCTTTTTTATCTCCATCAATTTTTGTTCTGTATAAAACAAAACCATAGTCCTGGTTCAGATCTTCAAATGTCAATGGATTTTTATTTTCAACGACTTTAGGGAGAATATCAGTTATTGAAATAGATTCATTGAAATGAATTGCAGAAAGCGCTATTGATTTTTTTGCAACGGGTAGCGGAGGTAATTGATGTCCCTGAGGTAAATGTTTTGCGATAACATCTCTAAAGGCGATAAACTTTTTAGTAATGTTACCGGCTTCATCCAACGGTGCATCATAATCATAACTACTGATTTGCGGTTCATACGGATCATTGTCATTGTCATTTGCTCCATTCATAAATCCACGTGTAGTTCCGCCGTGAAACATGTACATGTTAATAGAAATTCCTGCTGTTAATACAGAATCAAGTTTGAGAGCATAATTCTTTGCAGCTACGATATGATGTTTTGTTCCCCACCAATCAAACCAGGCAGGATACCACTCCGCTATGTAAAATGGTCCTTTACCATTATGAAATTTACGAACGAGTGCTTTTATCTTCGCTGGGTTATCAACTCCATTAACAGCGGGGAGTAATCCAGGTAAATAACCATCTGCTACTTTAGCTGCCGGATCACACGTATAGAGGATTCCATCAAAGCCTGCTTCAATGAACATACTTTTGTTAACCTCTAAATATTTTTTATCGTTTGAATAAAATCCGTACTCATTCTCAACCTGCACCATCAGAATATTTCCGCCATGATTTATCTGAAGGGGAGCGAGTTGTTTTGCAACCTCATGAATATAATGTTTGTAAGCATTTAAAAATTTTGGATCGAGACTGCGAACTACCAGACCTTCTTCCTTCTGAAGCCAATACGGATAACCACCAAATTCCCATTCGGCACATACATAAGGACTTGGTCGCAGTACAACCCACAATCCTTCTTCCTGTGCTATTTTAACAAACGATGCAATATCATTGTTATCAGAAAAATCAAATACACCTTTCTCAGGTTCATGTACATTCCAGAACACATACGTGCCAATGGTGTTTAAGCCCATGGCCTTTGCCATTTTCATTCTATGTCTCCATGCTTCTTTAGGAATGCGGGTGTAGTGCAATTCGCCTGAGATCATTTGAAAAGGCTTTCCATCTAACAGAAATGTACTGTCGCCTAATTCAAATGTATGATCAATCTTTTGTGCCACGCCAGGCGTAACGGTGGCAACAGCAATAATCAATAGTAATATTTTTATAGTGTTCATCATTTTGGTCTTCTTCATCACTTCGTACATCATACGATAAATTTTAGGGTTTTGTTTTTATCGGGTTATTCAAGATTGCCAACTAAGGTTACAACTGATTTTTTTGGTATTGTGATACTATCGGTTTCATTGATTAAAGAAAGTGGTTTCAATTTTTGATCGCTGCCTGGTCCGGTAATATAAGGTTGCCATGAACTTACAGATCCGCCATCCATTTGAAGTTTAAATATGGTATCACTGTTAGAGTAATTGATGATCACCGTTACTACTTTGTGTTGCGCTTCATCAACGTATGATGACGCCATGATTCCATTAACGTTCGACAGATTTATATCATTAGAAGTAACATTAATGCGAACTGATCCTGGTCTGATAAACCTGCTAAAATTTCCCAGAGCCCATAACAGTTTAGTATCTTCTATTTTTCCATCGGTTTTATTTTTGTCTGCGTAGATCAAACCATCTTTATAATCATACACAGTAACGGCAAGCCACCAGTGCCATGCCGAAGCGTTGGCTACGGTTAAATCATGATGAATTACTTTTGCAACATACAATGCAGGCGTCATGCCAGTATCTTTTCCGTTGGCCTCTATCTCATCATCGTTACCAAGAATACAATATTCACTCTGCCAGAATTCAAGTGGAACAGAGGCAGCACTAAGTTTTGAAAATAAATTCTGTCTTACATCTTTTAGCGTTTCCGCAGGAGCTGTTGTGAAGTAACTGTGGCCAGATATGATCTTATCAACATTTGAAAGACCGCCAACATACAAAGGAGACTGACTATTAAAAAGTTTAGTGATTTGATCGCCTCTGGTTTGCTTATCAGCCTCTTCATACAAATAATTTAACTTGCCAGCTTCTGCTATTTGAATCTTAGTTGTCTCATTGTTCTTTGATAATACAGAGTCTAAAATTTTTGTAATCGAAACTATTTCATTGTTAGTATAAGGCGATCCTTCCTGACCATTTCCTGTCCAATCCCATTGTGGTTCATTGAAAGGACTGATATAATCGAAAGGAGTCCCTTCATCTTTAAAATGTTTAGCCACCGTAAAGAGATAGTTTGCAAATGGTAAATAGTTAGTAGCATCTATGTTCGCCTGATTGCCATCGTCAGAAAACGCTTTACCATTTTTGGTTAGTTGCACGGGAGGACTATTTGTAAAGGCAAGAAATTTTTCTGTACCTCTTTCTTTTGCAGCTTTTAAAAACCATTGCTGACCAGCTTGTTTAGACCAATCATAGCTCAGATCATCTTTTAAAAAACCTTCTTCTCTTCTCCATTCATCACCAATGTTATCTTGAGCGGCACTCCCCGCACCAATGTTAAATCTCCATAGTGATAAACCTATACCTTTAGGCTGACCGTTAGCATCAAGTTCTTTACTAAACAACCAATCAGCAACCTGATTTCTTTTTTCATCTGGCCATTGGCCAATGTACTTGCATGTCCAGGCATCTGATGCTCCAAAATTATGAATAGTTTGTTTTTTATCATTCAAATGAATTGTCAGGATGTTGTTCTTTGTGTTGGTGCTATCCTGAGGTGAATCAGAATTCGAACACTTGAAAAACACTAGCGCTAAAATTAAAAAGTAATAGATCCGCATTAACTGGTATTTATTGTGAAACATGATTTGGATTTTTAAAATAGATTGGCTTGTCATCGTTAACTCCCACGAGAACAAATTGCTCGCCTGCTTTATTTCTTAACAAGCACATACCTCGTACATCGCCCGGGGCATAAAAGCCGGTATGCCTGGACATTGCTGGCATAAATTTTCCTTTGCCATTTCCTTTCAGAAACAAGCCTGAACTTGCATCACTTCTTCCTTGCTGTACACGGTTAGGATAGAAATTTCCTGCAAGCAGAATATCTTTTATTCCGTCTGAATCAAAATCTTCAAACAGTATTCCTGAAGAACTACTGAATTGTGCCTCGGATGACAATGGTGAAATAGAGAATTTACCATTCCCTTTATTTTCTATAATGGAAGTTTGCAGAATGTATGCTTTTAATTGGATCGATTTCTCAATCTGCTCATTGGTAAGAATGTTTTGTATTGATGCCTTTGCATACGTATCGTAATTGGAGAATGTTTTCCTGAGGTAAGGGAGTTGCTCCAGTAATTCGTCTCGTGAAGCAAGTGGGTATTGTACGTGATTAATGTACGAGGATACAACTGGATCGATGATACCATCACTATTAAAATCGCCAGAGTAAATAACGAGAGGTTCTTTCTCTGAAGTTTTAAAGGAAGTATTCATGCCGATGTTTCCTGCAATAATATCCTTGTCACCATCTCCATCAATGTCGGCTTCCGTAAGGTTGCACCACATGCCATTACTATTTGCGAGTCCACCTTCAAGTGTTTTATTCACCAATGATCCTCTTGAATTCTCGAATAGCGTTACAGGCATAAATTCACCAGCGATGATCAGATCAGGCCAACTGTCATTATTATAATCTGTCCATACAGCAGATGTTACTGTGCCTGGCTTAACTAGCGATGCAGGTGTAACGTTGGTGAATTTTACAATTCCATTTTGTGAATCGTTACGGAACAGGAGACAATGCGATGGCATTGGGTAATTTCCAGGAATTGATCTGGCACCAATAAAAAGATCCTGATCTCCATCTTTATCATAGTCAGAAGCAACTACGCAACTGCCATTAGAAATTTCTTTTGGTAATGCTTCAAATGATTCTTGAAATAAACCATGTCCGTCATTTAAATACAATCTATCCTGAAGCATGGAAGCTTGAGAAGGTTTGAATTCGGATCCACCGCTCACAACATAAAGATCCATATCATGATCTCCATCGGCATCAAAGAAAAGCGCACCAGTATCTTCTTTAAGACTATCTCTAGTCCAGGGTTGGCTGGGAGCTTCTTTGAATGAATTTTCCTTACTCATCAGAAAAAGTTTTCCTGCTTGCCCAATTGCTCCCCCAATAAAAAAATCTTCGTTACCATCATCATTAACATCTGCAGAAGCTAAACATGGTCCGTAGCGAGATACCTGGTATGACAACAAGTATTGAACTTTATAATCTATAAATTCATTTTCACGGTGAGTAAACGTTATGCCAGATGATGCTGACACGTTTTGAAATAAATTTTGTTTTGCTCTGTCATAGTGTTGAGGCTCCTGATGTGTTGCATTATTAATATTCAAAACCATACTTGTATCGACGGGCAAATCGTTAAGTAAAGTAATTTTTCCATCGGGCCATTCAATCTTAATTTCTTTTATGGTTTTGTTATTTCCCAAGCCAAAATTTAGCGTAGGGGTAACAGATGATTGAAAGCCACGAGAAAGAAACAGTTCTTGCATCTGTTGAGAATTTTCAGTCTTCACCCAGATTTTTGATCCGACAGCAAAAGGATTTTCTTTGCTCCCTTGAAGAGAAATTTTTAAATGATGATTATTCTTGTTTGAATTGTTTCTATAGATAAATACTTCTTGATTGATGTTGTTCATTACTATATCAAGATCGCCGTCGTTATCGAGGTCAGCATAAACAGCGCCATTTGAAATAGACTTTTCTGTTAACCCCCATTCGGCAGTCTTGTTATCAAAAGTCAGATCATTACCATTTTTAAAAATGTAATTTGTGATTTTGGTTGAAGGAAGTTTTTTAACGATCTCAAGAAGATCAGTGGATTTATTCTTCTTCACATCATCGCCGTATTTATATTTCACAAAATCGAGATTGGTGAAATCACGAAGAAAACCGTTGGTGATTAAAATGTCTTTTAGTCCATCATTATCAAAATCAGCAAACAGAGGACTCCAACTCCAATCTGTATTTGATACACCAGCCAATTGCCCTACTTCGCTAAATACAGGTACACTATCAGACAGATTACCTAAATTTAGTTGAAGTACATTACGCATGTTTTGATGATGATAACCGCTATCGCGAAGTAAATTGTACTTATCATATTCATCGGGTCCTTTCAATATTTTTTGTCGATAGTTATCTTCCGGAAGCATGTCGACTGTCATTACATCTGGCAAGCCATCATTGTTGTAATCTGCTATATCACTTCCCATTCCGTTGCGTGAAATGTGTCTGAAAGATTTTTTCAATACTTCTTTGAATGTTCCATTGTGTTTATTCAGATAAAAGAAATCCTGCTCTTCGTAATCATTCGTTGCATAAATGTCGGGCCAGCCATCTTCATTTAAATCGCTTATAGAAATACCTAAACCAAAATTTACGCCGCTGCCATGAATGCCAGCCAGTTCACTCACATCTGTAAATTTTCCTGTGTCATTGCGATACAATCTGTTGCCATATTGCGGATGACGAAGTGAGCGTAACTTGCGTGTGTTAAAAAAAGGATTGTAGGTTAATCGTGCATGGTTTAGTAAAAACATGTCGAGGTCACCATCTTTATCGTAATCAAAAAAAGAAGCTTGTGTAGAGAATGTACCACAGGCATCTAAATTATATTGAGGAGCTTCTTCTTTAAATTGAGGACTTACTCCTCCCTGGTTAATGTATAACTCATTGCAATGATCTTGTTCATTACCCGGACCAGAAGTGCTGATGTATATATCTAACAATCCATCAGCATTAATATCGGTAAGCGCTACTCCTGTTTTCCAGGGTGCTTTTCCTTTCACACCGGCGGAGATGGTTATGTCTTCAAAGTTCCAGTTGCCTTTATTGAGATAGAGTTTATTGTCAACGGCATTGCCCGTAAAAAAAAGATCAATTAATCCGTCATTGTTGAAATCCCCTGCAGCAACTCCACCACCGTTATATAAATATTCGTAGGTTAAAATATTGAGGTTGCTATTCTCTTCAACTGTGTTGGTAAAATTTATTCCTGTTTCTGAAGATTCAAGGAGCGTAAAAAGTGTTTCTGTTTTTTGCTTACAACCTATCAGGAAAAGTAATAACACGAAGATGAATCTCCCCGATAATAAAGTATACTTATCTCCTGATAAAAAATGCCTTGTAAACATTATTGGCTTATTAAAAAATAATGAGTCTGTCCACGAAGGACAGACTCATTTAAATCATACATTAATTAATACAGAGGGCTTTGTGCTAATATTCCACCAGAAGATTGGATCTCTGTTCTTGGAATAGGCAACCAGTAATGTTTCTCGGCAAACATTTTTCCATCCAATGCTACTTTGCGAGTGTAGGTTAGATTGTCTGATGCATCTTTTGAAATTGAAATTCCGTAAGCTGGTACGTTTTCAGTATCCATAGCAATTTTCCAGCGACGCACATCATAGAAACGATGTTCTTCAAATGCCAACTCCACTTGTCTTTCATTTCTGATACGTAAACGCATTTCGTCTTGTGAAAGACCTGCAGGAAGATTCGGCATACCAGCACGTTGACGAATCATATTGATTGCTGAATATACGCTGGCATCAGGACCTGATGCTTCGTTTTGTGCTTCAGCATAATTTAGAAGTACTTCAGCATAACGCAGATAGATCCAGGGTTGAGTTCCGGCAACATCCCAAGGATTGTCGATAGGAAGATTGGTGTCTATGAATTTATAGAGATAGTAACCAGTTTTAGAAGTGTTCCAGTTGTCGCGACCATCTTTGCTATCTTTTCCACCTGGCTCAAAAGTTTCAATCTCACGACCTCTGTATTCTGCACCATTGTAAAGTATGGTTGCATAGAAACGTGGATCACGATTATCATAAGGAGCCTGAGCGTGTGTTGTATTGTTCCAGTCAAACGGAACAGATGTGTTTGCATCTACTTTAACTTCATATGCATCTACAAGATTTTGCAGCGGAGAATTTCCTGCCCAGCCACCGTAACCATTTGGCGCGTTTGAAATTTCAAGACATACGTGTCTTGCACCTTTGATATAAAGTCTTTCAAAGATAATCTCACTGCTTGATGGTGTAAGGAAAAGCGTACGATAATCAGGATTCAATGAGTAGTTAAGATTCATTGCTACTTGCGCAGCATCTGCCGCTGCTTGCCATGTACCAGCATTATATAGCGGACTGGCAGCATACAACAGCAATCGTGATTTTAACGCTAAAGCTGCACCACTTGTAGCGCGACCTAGTGTGTTTTGAGAAGGCAGATCAGCTGCAGCCTCGTCCAGTTGTCCGGTAATGTATTGCATGCCTTCTGTGATAGAAGATTTTGTGAATATTGCCGGATCTGTAAAATCTTCACCAAGTTCATAAACCTTGTCTCCCACAAGAACAATCTGACCGAAGTTTCTGATTAAGTCATGGTAACGATACGCACGAATGAATTTTATTTCAGCCGTCAATATTTTTTTGTGACCCTCACTCATCTTCACCTGATCAATCTTGCTCAACGCATAGTTACATTCCCTGATGCTGCGATAACTTCTTGACCAGATAGTACCTGTGATTCCGGTATTCTCCGGTGCAAGTTGACCACGCTGAACCAGCCACGTATTATCATCACTATTATAGATAGATTCATCTGTAATGGATGCCCACAACGCATATTCAAAACCTCTGCCAAATCCGGGATTTGTTCCTTCACCTTCTTTGTCCTGAAGTTTAGCGCCCATGTATCGGTTAATAACAAAATCTTCAAAGAGAGAAGAGTCTGCTATAATAGCAGCATCGGATATACGATCGGTAGGCGTAACGTTCAACAAGTCATTGTTACACCCTGTCATCAATCCACCTATGCAGATGGACGTGAGTAATATTGTATGTGTGAATTTTATTTTCATAGTCAGATTATTGTTTGATGAAATTCATGAAGTCGAATAATATCAATTTCATTTCATTACAGGTTCTTAAAACTGCACGTTAACACCCAGGTTTAATATTCGTTGTTGCGGATAGAATTGCGCGCTTTCACTGCTGCCTTCCGGATCATAATTCTTCACTTTAGAAATTGTAAAGAGGTTGAAGCCGTTAGCATATATGCGAAGATTGGTCATGTGTAATTTTGACGCAATTGCCTGTGGAACATTATAACCAATAGCAACATTTTTCAAACGGACAAACGAAGCATCATTTAACCAGAAGCTGTTTTTGTAAAGACCTCCGCTATAAGCAGATGAGGCTCTGGTATCAACTCTTGGATATGAACCGTTGGTGTTTGTTGGACTCCACCTGTTATTTGCCCAGCTGCTATAGAAATTTCCTACTGTGCCTGACTCCGGCAATACATATTGGCTTACTCTTGATTGTCCTGCGAAAAGAAGAGAGACATCAAATCGTTTCCAGCCACCATTAATAGTCATACCATAAGTGATCTGTGGTATATTACCATATTTGGTGCGTACCTGATCATCAGCTGTTAGCTTTCCATCATGATTGTAGTCCGTGTAAATAAGGTCACCTAATTTTGCATTCGGAAATTGAGGATGAGAGTCGAGGTCACCCTGAGTTCTGATTATTCCTTCGGTCTTGTACAATAAATATGTATTTAAAGGACGACCTGTCTTGCGCTGATAATCTAATAAGTCAGGCGCTTCATCGATGAATACTATTTTGCTTTTTGCAAACGTAAAGTTGGCAGAAACGCCATACCAGAAATCACCTTGGCGTTTGTTATATCCTAATGTTGCTTCAATACCATTGCTGTTCACTTTACCAATGTTCTCACTCGGTACTAATGCATTTCCACTGTAAGGATTTACGATCCCTGAAACACCTGGGATAGAAGCATTTCTTGTTGTAAGAATTTTGGTTCGATGCTGTTGAAAGTAAATGAATTCAAGGCTAAAGTTCTTAAGGAATGTAGCATTTATACCAATGTCAGTTTTTTTAGCAACCTCCCAGGTAATGTTTGGATTCGCCAACTTTGTAAGATCAATACCTGCATGCTTGTCACTTCCAATGGTATAAACCGAATTACTTAACGAGTAATTGTTGAAATACTGAAACGCTCCTACATTATCATTTCCTAACGTTCCATAAGACGCTCGTAATTTTAAATCGTCAATAAAGGATACATTATCAAACCAGCCTTCTTCTGAAATTCTCCAACCGGCAGAAACAGCAGGGAAGTAACCATATTGCTTTCCACTTGGAAAGATTGAAGATCCATCAATACGCATTTGTACCTCAGCAAGATATTTTTCTTTGTAGTTATACGCTGCTCTTCCGATGTAACTTCTTCTATGGTAATTATAGCTACTTCCATAATTATCTTTATCACTGGAAGCAGTGCTACCTTGTGATAACTCTGGTGTTTCAACAGTAGGATAATTTATTCTTGAGGCGCCCAACGTGTCTGCATGTCTTTTACTCTGCTCATATGCTACGAATGCATTTATATGGTGATTACCTAATTGTCTGTCATAATTCAGCTTGATGTTTTCTGTTACCATCGTATTGCTTTGACTAGACTCTGAAAGTTTTGCTGCTCCTGCAGAACCTCCTGTTAAGAATGCAGTGTACGTATCGTCTGCACTGCTATAGCTGTATAACTTATAAGGTTTAGCAAATGCTTTTGAGAAGCCCCAGCTTTTATCTACTGAATAAAATCCATCAACGGATAAACCTTTTACCTGATCAAAAGTATAAGCAGCTCTTAGAATACCATTGAATACCTGCGTAGGGTTAACATTTGTTCCACCTTTTGAAGTAGTCATAACAGCAGGATTATTATTTTCAATACCAGTAGTGGGTAGTCCGTTAGGATAGAATGCAGCAATCGTTGGATACGCTCTATAGATAGATCTGAAAATATCGCCAGCACCATAGATTGGATATTTCCTGTCTTCCTGTCTTCCTGCAAGTGAAAGACTAACTTTAAAGTTCTTAGTTACATTAGCATCAATGTTCGATCTGAAATTGAATTGGTTATACTTGGTAGCACCATTTTTGTATAAACCATCCTGGAATATTTTTCCAAGTGATACATAATACTTAACATCTTCCGATCCGCCAGTGATAGACAAATTGTGTTGATTTTGCATCGCTACTTTTTTTAGTGTTGCAGATGCCCAATTTGTATTAGGGTAGTTGAGTGGATCAGAGCCATCTTTAAATTTCTGAATTTCCTCAGCAGAGTAATGTTGGTTCATTCCACCGGCAGGAGTATTATAGTAGTCTATCTCATTCTGTATAGTAGCGAAGGTTGCTGCATCAGCCATGCTTGGCAAACGTGTAGGGCTTGAAAATCCCTGGTTGAAGCTATAAGAAACTGTTGGCTTTCCGCTCTTACCTCTCTTAGTGGTAACAAGAATTACACCGTTCGCTGCACGACTTCCATAAACCGCAGCCGATGCATCTTTCAAAATAGAAATGCTTTCAATGTCATTCGGGTTAAGTCTTTCCAAACCACCGAGCTGGCCCGGAATACCATCGACAACTACTAACACATCATTATTTCCTGTTGTAGCAAGACCACGAATGGTGTAGCTACTTCCATCATAACCAGGTTCACCACCACGGTTATTAGCAATGATACCTGAGAAGCGACCTGCTAATGAGTTGGACAAATTGGTTTGAGGACTCTTTACTAAATCAGCTCCCTTAACTTGCGAAATTGATCCTGTTAATGTTTCCTTCTTTTGTTCGCCATAACCAACAACAACAATTTCAGAAAGCGTTTCAATATCAGCCTCTAAGTGAACATCAAAAGTTGTTTGAGTACCAACTGTTACTTCCTGG
>DATJHZ010000554.1:0-7576 GCA_035493595.1 Cyclobacteriaceae bacterium
ACTTTAACTTCCTGTCCTGAAACAACATTAACATGTTTCACCAATGACGGTTTCTCTGCGCTGATTATATATTCTTTAGCATAGGTCACCCCTACTGTTGATCTTCCACTTCCATTGAAATAAAGGCGTGAGATCACAAGCATGCCAATGAATAGCACTCCTACGAAAACATAAAACCAACCTGATTTTTTAGAACTCATATTACAAATCAATTACAGGTGTTTCATTGAGTTCAATCTTTACTTGTGACAGACTGGTGATGCCCTTTAATTCCAAAATGAATTCATTAATCTGTACATCCTGACGTAATGCAACTGTATACTTATAGCGCATGTTTTTATCTTTATTTAACGACACGCTGGCAACTCTGAAGTCAGCGCAGTTTTTATTCAATACCGTTACAACTGATGAAAGATCTTGTGGTTCACTCAATGTAAAATACACTGAATTGCTAAGTGTAAAACTTCTGAATGGCGAGTAATGCAGTATGAAAGCAATACCGCAAAAAATTATTGTACCTACAAAGGAGATTGTAAATCCATAAACACCCACACCTAACCCTGAACTTAATGCTGCAAATAGGAAAAGTACATTTCGAGGGTCGTCAATTCTGGTTCTGAATCTGATGATGGCCATAGCTCCAAAAACCCCCAGACCTCGCGCTAAGCTATCACCTACAGCCATCATAACCATGGCCGTAACAACTGCGCCCAGCATGAGTGCCTGAAAGAAGTTTTTAGGATAATGATCGCCGGTAAACGTTAGCCTATGTGTAATGGCAATAATCGAAGCAAGGATAAAGGCCCATACCAGTGAATAGGTGATGTTTATTAGCTCTGGATATTCGTAAACCGGATGATCGGGAAATATTTCAAACATAGACTAATTAGTTATTTGATGCTCCTGGTGTTGGGGTATTGAAAGATTTCCATGTATCAGCATCATCCGTAGTTCTTCCAAATGACACATCATCCACTTGCGTTTCATATGCGTACTCGTTGATAGTGCGTCCATCAATGTAATAGATGCCCACACTTCCACCACTGCTACTCAATTTGAAATTAGTATGAAGTTCGCCCTGACTCTTTGTATTATCTGCCCAGATCAATAAATATCCTCCTGGCTGCACTGTTGTTTTTGACGAGTTTGTTGCTGGCACTTTATATTTGAAAGGATCTGTTGAGTCATCTGATAAGTACATGTTCGCAATGTTGACCGCTTCAGTTCCGGCATTATAAATTTCAAACCAGTCATCATATTCAGAAGTGCCGCCATCAGTATCAGGACAGCATGATTTAT
Organism: Cyclobacteriaceae bacterium; assembly: GCA_035493595.1. Lineage (GTDB taxonomy): Bacteria > Bacteroidota > Bacteroidia > Cytophagales > Cyclobacteriaceae > DATCRE01. The sequence continues at coordinate 1,300 of DATJHZ010000554.1, forward strand.
TAGCAGCCATGAACTCATTGACAACTAACTTCGGTAAGGCGTCAGAATTAATAATAAACGAGTACAGGGAAGTCGGTGCGTCTGCAGGACTTAAAGTAGTTTTATCCGCTGTATTCTTAGCCTCTACGTAATATTCAACAGTAGCATCAGCACCTGTTGCAGGTATTGTTCCTCCATAAATATTGTTGGTAGTCAATGTCATTGACACGGATTTGAATGAGCCTCCATTTAAGCGATAAAAGAGCTTCACTGTTGAGAGACTTGTTGCATCCGTCACCACAGCATTAACAATGATGGCATCTCCCTTACCTGGTATAACAGGAGCCTTTGTCACTTCACCAATGGCAGGATAAGAACTGCCTCCGTTAGAAATATTTTTTGTAACTGAACCAGTAATCACAAATTCACCAGTACCATCTGGAATTCTGGCGTAGGACTGCCCATCAACCATGGCAGGAAACTCAACCATATCGACGAGTGTACCCGATGTGTTTTCAAAATAAACTGTTTCACCATCCGAAGACAGCTTGAAATTTGTGTTTAATCCGGTGGCTGTTCCATCGCAGTTTAATATTAAGAATCCTTTGGAGGGAACTATGGTATTGGCTGGCAGAGTATATTTATCAGATGCGTCATCATAGATAAAATAACCACTAATATCTTTGGATGACGAGTTGTCATTATAGAGTTCAATCCAGTCATTACCGGTAGAGTAAAGTTCGTTGATATAAATTCCTTCAGATGTGACAACCGGTTTTGGGTCATTGCTAGAACAGTCCTGAAGAAGAGATCCTCCAAAAATCAGGATCACGAAAGGAAATTGAACACTACGCATACACTATTATCCTACAGTTAAGTTTACATTAACTTTTAAAGATATTGAATAAAGTATAAAAACGTAAAGGCGACGATCTGAATTGAGGCAGAATAACTAACTATGTCGCTTATGATTGGAGTTCCATTTCCCCTTGTTACGACTTCCTGAGCTCTTTCTTTTCATTCCGAGACTCTTATTGATCAATGGTTGGTATAACGGACCTTCACCAAACTCTGTGGGTATAGGCATCTTTGTAACTTCTTTACCAATCAGCTTCTCAATCTTTGAAAATTTATGCTGATCCTTTTCATTGATGAAGGTGATAGCTGTACCTGTTGTCTCTGCACGCGCCGTCCTACCTATGCGATGGATATAATCATCGGGATCATGAGGAGCATCATAATTAACAACGAGGCTTATGCCTTCAACATCTATACCTCTTGATAAAATATCTGTACCAACAATAACCTGTAACTGTCGGCTTTTGAATTCTCTGAGAATGGCTTCACGCTCTTCTTGTTCAAGATCAGAATGGAATGCCTTTGTTTGAACACCGGAGCGATTTAATTCGCGATCTAGTTTTTTAACATTCTCTTTAGAAGAAGCAAATATGATTACGCTGCTATGCGCCTTATCTGTTAAGAGTTGTCTTAATAATTTTGGCTTCTGCTCATCATAGACAACATACGCCTGTTGCAATATACCTTCTGCAGGTTTGGCAATAGCGATAGTTACTTCCAACGGATCTATTAATATTTTTGCAGCCAACGTCCGGATCTTCGGTGGCATGGTAGCTGAGAACAATAGTGTTTGTCTCTTCTTGGGCAGATAGCCGATTATCTTAACGATATCATCATAAAAGCCCATGTCGAGCATACGGTCGGCTTCATCTAAGATTAAATGTTCAACCTGATCAAGTTTAATAGTACCAGATGCCAGAAGCGCTATAAGCCTGCCTGGTGTAGCGATGATAATGTCAGCACCAGATTCCATTGCTTTTCTTTGCTGATCCCAGGTAGCTCCGTCGCCCCCGCCATAGACAGGAATTGAACTCACTCCAAGAAAATATGCAAAGCCTTCAATTTGCTGATCGATTTGCTGCGCCAGCTCTCGCGTGGGAGCAATAACGAGTGTATTAAGGTGATGGCTTCCTGATGTTACAATCTTGTTTAAGACTGGTAGAATATATGCTGCCGTTTTACCTGTGCCCGTTTGAGCACAAGCTATCAAATCTCTATTCTGAAGAATAATAGGTATTGCCTGTTGCTGGATTGGAGTAGGTTTAGAATAACCCATAGAAAGCAAACCATCAAGAAGCTTTTCGTCAAAATTAAAATCAGAGAATGTCAAGCGAGTAAAATTATTGAGGAAATTAAATATATAAATATAAAAAAAGCCAGACCTCAGGGGCCTGGCTGAATTTTTTGTGAAGAGTGGTTGCTTAAGCTAATCTTACGTTAACTGCATTCAAACCTTTCTTTCCTTCTTTGAGTTCGAAAGTGACTTTATCATTCTCACGAACCTTGTCAACAAGGCCGGATATATGTACAAAATACTCCTTTTCGGATCCTGTCTCTTTTACGAAACCAAATCCTTTGGCTTCGTTAAAGAATTTAATAACTCCTTCTTTCATTGTAATGTTAATAAATAATAATAATTATAATTATCGCGCAATATATAGAAAATATTCAAAAATTCTACAAATCTCTTTTAAGATATTGATTTTTAAATAATTAGGCTGCTTTTTGTACGTCCTGGAGCTTAATTTCTTTCTGTTTTACTATACGAATAGCTCCGACTTTATCAAGGATTTTGATAACAATATAGGTAGGATCGATCTCGTGCCAGCGTATGCCTCCAAAGTTTGCGCGTGAGCCGTTTTTATGGTGGTTGTTATGATAACTTTCACCCATCATCAAAAAGTCAACAGGAAGAAAATTACGTGAAGTATCACCTACAGGAAAATTACGATAACCGTATTTATGAGCAAACCAATTAATGATAGCGCCGTGGATTGGGCTCATTAAAAAATGGATTGGCAATAACAACCATAACCACCAGGTGGTGGCAAACTGTACATACATGAAAACGTAAAATGCTGCCCACAAAATTCTTGACGGCCATGATCTTGCAAACTTGTCGAATGCAATCCAATCAGGCACCCCATCAGTAAAGCGGCTTTCAATAGCAATTCTCTTGTTAGCTATATCTGAATAAACTGTTTTTGTCTTCCACATCATCTTCCAGATAGTTTCATCATACTTGGGAGAATGTGGATCATTTTCTGTATCAGCAAAGGCATGATGCATGCGGTGCATAACGCCATATCCATAAGGGCTTAAATAATTAGAGCCTTGAAATATCCAAGTAAGAACGTAAAACACCTTCTCCGTGAATTTATTCATTGTAAAGGCTTTATGTGCTGCATACCGGTGCAGAAAAAATGTCTGAAAAAACAGAGACAAGTACCAGTGAGCAACGAAAAAAATCAAAATTACCTTCATAGTCAGGTTTAATCGTTAAAGTTTAAAATAGTCTTGAAAAGCCACGTCGGGGCTCATTTATGGAACAAGACAGTCTTTCGACCAGATTGTGACAGATTTAATAAATTATTTTTTTCTAAAAGATGGATTTGAGCTCAGAGGTCTTTTTATTAATGGCGAGGGATATGTCTTTCTTCAATTCTGCAATAAATTCTGTGGCCTGATCCATGGTGCAAGCCTTACGAAAGCTCTCAGTCCACTTCATTTGGGGCATTTCAATAGAAAACTTGATTGTATCTGTTGACAGCTTCTTCTTTGCCCGACAGAATAATTGGCGACAATGGTCTTGTTTTTTATCCAAGGCTACCTGTAAAGCTGCATAATCAAAATCAAAAACTTCCTTCAGCACATAAACCGCACGTTCCAGAGGTTCAAGTTTGTGCTGCAATACCTTTAATGCTTTTGAAAGCTCTTGTTCAAAATCAATGTGGGAGAAGTCGGTTTCTTTAAATTTCTCAACCATTTCAGACCAGTGGATGGAATCCAGGCATTGCTCTTTCTTCTTTTTTAGAGCATTGAGATGACTGATGCAATTATTAGTTACTGACTTAATAAGATAAGCTTTGGTATTTTGAATCTTCTCCTGCTCTACACTTAACCACTTCAGAAAAGTCTCCTGAACGATATCTTCAGCATCCGATTTGCATTTCAAAATGTTGAATGCAATAGCCTGAAGCATGGGCTGATATAACGTTATAGTTTGAGCCTGATTCAATAGATACAATTTTGTAGTAAAAGTACGGCTATTAAATGATTCTTCCCCGAAAATCACCTAAAAAATAGATGGCTACTTTTAATTGCAAATGATCTCTTTAGAAGGATAAATCCGGGCTGAGGGACCAAAAAACACCCTGTAAGAAACTAATCAGTAATTATTTTACTCTCCGACGCCCTGGGGATGATTTCATCATCACTTTTCAGATCATTCAAGTGTTTTATTACTAAAATTGAAGATGCATGACTGATCCAGGCAGCTTGTGCAATTTCATCCCAATACTCCAGGCTCACCAACACCAGATTGAAGTGTGAAAGCAAGTACTCATCCGGAATACGATGCTCTATTACTTCCTTAAATGTTTTAAAACGATTATCGTCAGAAATTAAATTATGCCCCATCTTCATGATGGTTACTCTCGCTTTATTACTGGCAACAAAACGCTCAGCATATTGAAGTAATGAAAGATCTTTATCGGTATGCAATAAAACCAAAACATTTTCTGCCATCACAAAACCCCGATCAACAAGTACAGCAACGTTATTCGTGCTTTCTTCCAGGAGCTTATTAAGCTTCCCTCCTGTTATCTTATCATTAAACAATGGTCTGGCAGCACCTACTAATACTAAATCATAATTTCGCTCATTGGCAGCTTCTATAATCTCTGTTTCAACTTCTTCAGAAGTTTTGTACACAGTTTGAAGTTTCAAATCCAATAGTTGAGCCGTTGCCCGAATAGGTTGAAATCCCTCCTTCTCATACAGAATAGCATCCTGAGGTTTAACTTCTGAACTCGGTGTTATATGCAGTGCTGTAACATCAATTCGTGAATTTTTCTTTAGAGTAAGTTGATCGCCTAACCTCAACAACGTGCTACCCATTTTTGGTGGTCCAAATGAAATCAGAATATGGAAGGATGTTTTAATTTTAGATAAGATCTCCTCACCATAGCTCCGTGTTTTAAACACTCGGTTTATCAGATCAAGTGACGGCCCTGTGAGGAAAGTTGTGCTCAGTGCCATGATCACCATCATCGCAAAGATTTCGGGTGAAAGTATCCCAAGATCATAACCAATGTTTAATACGATGAGCTCCATCAGTCCTCTGGTGTTCATGAGAACACCAATGGATAATGACTCCTTCCAGCTCTGGCCAACAACACGAGCGGCTATGGCGCTTCCACCAAATTTACCAAGCACTGCAGTGAAAATAATCAGCAGACACACCATCCAAAGATGACCGTCATTAAGCAAACCTATCTGTGTTCTCAAGCCTGTGAATACAAAGAACAATGGCAATAGCAACACGAGACTGATGTCTTCTATCTTCTCTGTAAGGATCTTTTTGAAGCTAAGGTTTTGCGGCATGATTACACCGGCCAGAAAAGCGCCGAACAATGCATGAATGCCAATAATTTCTGTGAGGTATGATGATAGTAGTAAAAACAAAAATACACCACCAACAACTTTTTTGTTTACCATCTCTTTCGCCACGTAAACATCCCCCAGCTTTTTAAGAAAAGGTTGAACGCCATAAACCATGATGAGCACGTATCCAACGGCCAGGGCTATAGTATAAAGTGCACTTAAGAAAGTCCCGGCTTTAACAATAGCAACTACTGCCGCTAACAAACACCATGCTGTTATATCATCAGCGGCAGCACAAGTAATGGCCATGGCACCGAGGCTGGTTTTTGTAAGTCCTCGCTCCTGGATAATACGTGCCAAAACTGGGAATGCGGTAATGCTCATAGCGATACCCATAAACAACGAGAACCCAAGAAATGAAATACCTTTCGGTGCAAACTGTTCAAATAATATATAGGCCAGCCCCATACCCAGAAAGTAAGGAAAGATGATGCTTGCATGGCTTACAACTACAGCAGCATCTGCTTTATTCTTAAGAATTTTTAAATCAAGTTCCATCCCAATGATGAACATGAATAAGATCAATCCAATCTGGCTTAGAAGCTGAAGATTACCTAACGATGCCTGGGGAAAAAGAAACAATGAAACATCTGGAAAAACTAAACCAAGTAATGAGGGCCCCAACACAATTCCGGCAATGATTTCACCAATCACAGTTGGCTGTCCTATTTTATTGGCGAGCATACCAAATATGCGAGCCACAAGGATAATAGTAGAAATTTGAAGGATAAGAACGCCAAGCGGATGATGAAGACTCTTAACAAATTCTGAACTG
>DATJHZ010000555.1:0-6817 GCA_035493595.1 Cyclobacteriaceae bacterium
GTGATGCGTCTCTTGTCATGGGCTTTCATGTACCGTGAAACAAAAGTTTCTGCAGGCTGTTCCTTTTTAACAACTTCTTCTTCAAATTGATAGTTGTCAGTATTAACAATGTCTGTCTTCTTCTTATTGACATTGGTTGTATCAGCAGCTTTTACGACGTCAGTGTTTGCTGGTGGTGTGGATTCTTTTTTTACAGTGTCGGCAGGTTGATTTCTTTTAAGTCTTGAGTTGAGCAAATCCTTTATGCTCATACTTTTTGTTTCCTCTTGTTTCTTTCGTTCAAACACAACACGAGCCTGTTGCAATTCTTTTCTGCGGGTAGCCGGTGTAAATACCTGATTGTTGATATTGAAATTAGGGACGACGTAAATATTCTGATGACCTTTTTGAGATGACACAAAAGTGAATGTGCGGGTTGTGAAATTTAAGTCATAATCTTTAATCTCAGATGCGTAGTTGGTGGTTTGTGTATAGATGCCAGTTGTTGTGTTGAATCTGAATAAATTAACAATGCCTCGTTGATCGCTCAGATAATAAAAGTTATTCTCATCAATTGCGAGCGGTGCATAATCTTTACTTAGTGTATTGGTAATTCGTTTTAATTCAGAGCCTATGCTATCTAAGTCGTAGGTAAATAAGTTGAAATGATTGGGTAGCTTTTCAAAATCTTGTTTCTTGCTTGTTCTCACAGAATCGCTGACACGATTTGAACTGAAAACAATTTTATTGGTGTTGGGAATAAAACTCGGATCGAGATCATCATAAAGATCATTAGTAAGTCTTCTTACGCGATCTTTCCGTGCGCTGATTAAGAACAGATCATTTTGTCCTTCAAAGTCTGCACTCACAATTACTAATCTTCCGTTGCCTGAAAAATTTAAGCTTCTTACGTTACTGAATTTATCGAGTTCGCGTGGAAGTTTTGTTCTGGTACTTAAGTCATAAAGCCAAAATACATACTGGCCATTCTTTACACCAATTACACCTAATGTATTTGCATCGGCCCAGCTTAATAGTGGTAGGCGATAATCAACACGTTGCTTGATAACCTTTGAACCGCTTGAGATAATATTTCTTTCTCTTCCATTTTCAAGCGATCGAACTCGCACAACAAAATGGCCACGATCATTTTCCGCGTAAGCTATGTATTTACCATCCGGACTAATCTTAACTGTTGTGTAGGCTGTAGTTTTGTTTTGATATGCAGTAAAGCGCAACGAATCAGAAGTAGGTATGTATGATTTTTTAACAGCACCCACCATGTCTGTATAATATTTTCGCCACTCCAGCATGAGCTGCTTGTAAGGAACACCAAGTGTTATCAAAATACTTTTCTCTTCATTTCGGGTAACGCGTGTATAATTCAGGATATTAGATACGCTACTCTTGCCATATTTTTCAGCAATAAAATTCCAGACGGACTGACCTGCCAACGCTGCCTCTCTACCAGTAAGACGTGTAATTTTTTTAGATTTTTTCGAACCCATAAATTCCCGGATAAAATCATCCATCTCTGCATTCCAGCCTTTGGCAACATAGAGTGAGGCGCCTTCAACAAACCAATCAGGCAGATTCATGAGTATAGAACTTTGGAATACATCTTTCAGATTACCTCCAAACATCATTTCCCGAATTAATAAATCAGAGACCTGGGAGATGAGTTCTTCTTTGAACTCATGTACCGTACCCATGTTAGCAACTTCTACATAGGGCTTTATAAATTCGGTTTCACCACCAACATTAAATATGGTATGGTTGAGGCCAACATTGCTTTGACGTAAGTCAGCAAGCGATCGGTATAGAAATACTTTTGTTTTAAAATAAGGTGGGTAATCAATCAGGTCTGTAATCCGGTCGAATTCCTGTTCGAGATATTCCAGGGCATCACGGGCAATCTCTTTCTGGGCGTCGTAATAATATATGTCAAAGTTCTCACCACTTAAATATTGCCAGTTGAATTCCCGATACTGAATTCTATTTTTTCCAAAGATTTCGCGTGCCTGCTGCCCAAAGACAGATGCAGAGATCATGCAAAAAGCTATACCAATAGCTGCTATTCCGCTTCTCACTACCAAGTTCATTTTGTGAATTTCGAATATAATACTTTATAACGATTAACGTCTACCTCTTTATTTAAGTCTATTTCCTTTTCCATCCAGCGGACTAAAACTTCAGAAAAATAAGGTGTAAGGCTAACACCTTTAGTGCCCATACCATTAAAAATAATAAGCGCCGGGTGTTCAGGATGTGCCCCCATGATAGGTCTCCTGTCAGGTGTTGTTGGCCTTACGCCCCATTCCTGGCTTACAACTTTATAGTTGAACTTTACAAGCTCCTTTAGTTTCCCTTCTAATTCCATACGGGCATGGTCGGTAATTTCAGGCGAAAGGTCATTAAAATTGTAGGTGGCACCCACACGCAATTCCGTTTCGCCAGACGGTACAACGTAGACACCCCGGTTAATAATCTGTGATGCCTGATAATCTGTTTTTACTTTTAATGTCTCTCCTTTCAATGGTCTCACAGGTACCCAGTCAAACCATTTGTTGGTGGTAGCAACAGCGCCCTGGCAAAAAACTATCTTTTTTGCATGGTATCCTTTATACTCAACACCTTGTGGCTGAATATTTAGCTGGTCCTGATCAAAATTGTCATCCAGAAATAAATTAGTTTCCTGAATCCATTTTCGGGTTGCATCGATATACGTGCTGGTATCGAGATAACCACATTTTTGAAGAAACAATCCCCCAAAATCATCAACAACAGCAGGTACGGAAGGAAGGTTTGTTATCCTTTCAATATATTCCAGAAAAAGAGGTTCTGCACTTTTGGCCATCCATTCATTCTGTTCTTCAATAGAAAGAAATGGACGGTAAAGAGACATCGGTTTAAAAAAACGCTGCCGGGTTTGAGTCTCCACGAACTTATAAAAATCAATGAGGTAAGGAAACAAGGTATCGGCTAACCATGTCCTCGTCATTTTTTTGCCCGTTATCGGATTGAAAAGGCCAGCGGCAATTCGTGATGAACTGTTCTCATCAAGATTATCAATAACAAGAATCTTTTTATTTCTTTTTATGGCCTGGATTGCCACAGCCGAACCCGCAAGGCCCTGCCCAACAATGATGTAATCGAGATCTGTAGTAGTAATGCTTGCCATGAATCTAAACCGGGCTTAAAAATGGGGATAAATAATTAGCCTAGGGATGAATTGCGGGTTATTTTTGAGCAAATTAATAGGCATGCTGCAGATCAGGAGTTTTACGTTTAACGCCTTTCAGGAAAACACTTATATATTATTCGACGAGACCAAAGAATGTGTTATCATAGACCCCGGTTGTTACGAGAAAGACGAGGAGCATGAATTATCAGAGTTTATTGAAGACCAGGATCTGACTGTAAAAATGCTATTGAATACTCATTGTCATGTAGATCATGTTCTGGGCAATTATTTTGTGAAGGAAAAGTATAAAGTGAAGTTGCATATTCACCCTAAAGATGAGCCCGTGCTTGCTTCTGTGAAAGTTTATGCACCCGTTTATGGAATGGCGCACTATCATGAAACTACACCAGATGTTTACCTGGAAGAAAACTCAACAATAACTTTCGGCAACCAGGCACTTAAAGTTTTATTTGTTCCAGGCCATGCGCCTGGTCATATTGCATTTTATAGCAGCGAAAATAAAATTGTAATTGGCGGCGATGTACTTTTTAGAAACAGCATAGGTCGCACAGATTTACCCGGCGGAAATTTCGATACACTTATCAACAGCATACACCAAAAACTTTTTACTTTGCCCGATGATGTTGTGGTGTATCCGGGCCATGGGCCAGAAACGAACATCGGCTTTGAAAAGAAGACCAATCCATTTTGTGCACTTACCTTACGTTAATCATGCTTAGACATCTTCCTAATTTTCTTACCTGTTGTAATCTTGTTTGTGGTTGTTTAGGCGTTGTATTTTGCCTGGAAGGAAGGCCAGTTCCTGCAGCTTATTTTGTGTGGGTAGCAGGTGCATTTGATTTCTTTGATGGATTTGCAGCACGCAAGCTACATGTGTCATCACCTATAGGAAAAGAACTGGATTCACTTGCTGATATGGTGAGCTTTGGTTTACTACCAAGCCTTGTAATGTATAAGCTTATTGGCAGCTCAACTCAACTGGAATGGCTTCCTTATATAGCTTTTATGATTGCCGTTTTTTCTGCATTGCGCCTTGCTATTTTTAATGTTGATGAAACGCAGAGTGATTCCTTTAAAGGACTGAACACACCATCGAATACACTATTCATAACTTCACTGCCTTTAATTTCAGCACAAGTTGGTGATTGGCTTTATACACCGTGGATGTTGGTAATCATTACTATTGTTTTCTCATTATTGATGGTGTCGCGATTGGAATTTTTTGCTTTTAAGTTCAAGAATTTTAGCTGGGCAGATAACAAAATAAGGTTTACTTTTCTTCTCGTTTCGGTATTACTTCTTGCAGTGCTGCATCTTGTGGCAATTCCATTAATTATACTTTTATACATTGCTTTATCATTGGCAGTCAGACTGTTCTCAAAGCAAGCATTATAATTTTATTCTTACTTAAACGTTAATCTTTTTCGTGGCCAGATGTTTTGCTATACTTCTTCTGTCTTTGCTTTTGCTTCAGGCGAAAGCGCAGGAGTCTGTATTGCACAACAGCAGTTGGTTTAAAATTGCAGTTGATCATGATGGTGTTTATAAAATCAACATCGATGCCATCAAGAAAATGGGCTTCAATCCGGATAAGATCGATCCGCGCAAAATAAAAATATATGGCAACCCGGGAGGCATGCTACCGCAGGAAAACAATGCCTCGCGACCTGCTGATCTGATAGAGAACGCCATCTTTGTTAGTGGTGAAGACGATGGAAAATTTAACAAGCAGGATTTTATTCTCTTCTACGGCAAAGGTCCCGACGCTTCAAGCTTTGATGTTGATCAAGGTATTTTTAGCTATGAGAAAAATTTATACGCCGATTTTAATTATTACTTCGTAACGATCGGCGATACCAATGGCAAACGATTAGCGACTAATGATAATTCAGGCAGCAATCTTCCGGTAATTAATACATTCGATGATTTCGCCTATCATGAAGTTGATCTCAATAATATATTAACCTCAGGACGAGAATGGTTTGGTGAAACTTTTAAGTTCAATTCAACGCAAACTTTTAATCTCGATATGAGCGGCATTGCTCCAGGTTCAACTATTCAGGTTGTATCTGATGTTATGGGTAGAACTACGAGTGGATCATCATTCAATGTGTATTTTAATAATGTAAAGATCGGCGAACATAATATTTCTACGATTGCTAACGCTGAGGATTATCCTTATGCCAGAAAAGGTCAAAGCGATAATGAACTGTTTGCTTTTTCAAGTGATGCAGTGTCGGCATCACAAGCACAGCAATTGAAGTATGAGTATATTAAAGGATCAGGCGACATTGAAGCTTATCTGAATTATTTTCTGGTGAGTAGTAAGCGAACACTAGCCTTGTATGCTGATCAAACCATTTTCTCTTCAGTTGAAAGTTTACAGAATACAGAATCTGCTTTTCAGATAGGTGCTGTAACTGGAAACTGTTCTGTATGGGAGATAACCACTCCAGGAGAACCAAGTATTCAGCCTTTTACGATTTCATCAGGCCAAGGTGTTTTTAATGCAACTACACAAGTGTTACGACAGTTCATTGTGTTTAATGAAAAGACTCCTGCACCTAAACTTATTGGTAAAGTTTCTAATCAGAATCTTCATAACCTGGCAACTCCCAATTTTATCATTGTCGCCTATCCTGATTTTCTCGATGAAGCGGAGAGATTGGCCGATCACAGACAATCACACAGCGGTTGGACAACAGCTGTAGTAACAACCGATCAGGTCTTCAATGAATTCTCTTCAGGCAGGCAAGATGTTACCGCCATTCGTGATTTTGTAAAGTATCTGCATGATAAAAATTCATCAGCGTTAAAATCACTTCTTTTATTTGGTCGTGCTTCATACGATTATAAAAGCAGACTTTATCACAATACTAACTTTGTTCCAACATACGAATCGCGAAACAGCCTGGATCCACTGGAGACTTATTCTTCAGATGATTATTATGGTTTTCTTGAAGACAATGAAGGTGCATGGGAAGAAGATCCTTCTGTTGATAACACACTTGATATTGGCGTTGGAAGATTTCCGGTAATGAATGTAGCTGATGCAAAAAGTGTAGTTGATAAAATCATCGACTATGAAACAAACCTTAAATCATTTGGCAACTGGAGGAAGGATATTGTATTTGTTGCTGATGATGGAGATAATAACGCACATCAATCTCAGTCTGATGATCTGGCAAAAAAAGTAGAGACGAGTAATCCGGCATTTAACACGCACAGAATTTTTCTGGACTCTTATGAGCAAATTGTAAAGCCGGTAGGTACTGTTTCTCCTGAAACAAATCAGGCTATTACAGATGCCATTACACGAGGTGCTCTTATTGTAAACTATACCGGACATGGTGGTGAAACAAAATGGGCCGAAGAAGATATTTTTAATGCAACCTCTATAAACGGTTTAGAAAATAAATTTTATCCGCTTTTAGTTACAGCTACATGCGTGTATGGTCGCACCGATGACCCGGATAATATTTCAGGTGCTGAAAACATTCTGACAAAAAGTATGAGCGGCGCCATCGGCCTGGTATCTACTGCAAGACCAGTAAGTTCAAACACAAACTTTGAATTGAACACTGCCTTCTATGATGCACTGTTTACGAAAGAATCTAACTCTTATCTTACGCT
>DATJHZ010000556.1:0-5897 GCA_035493595.1 Cyclobacteriaceae bacterium
AGATTCTGAAAAGCCTGTATCACTTGAATCGCTTTCACCTGATTATGTAAATCGTTCTCTCCAGGGTATTGTTGGATTGGAGATAACCATTACAAGAATAGAAGCTTCATACAAGCTGTCACAAAATCGTGATGATGAAAATTATACTAATGTAATTCGTGAACTTGAAAAACGTAAAGATGAAAACGCTTTACAGGTTGCCAGTATCATGAAGAAAAATCGTTGTCCTGTTACTCACTCTTAAGTTACTTCCATGCATCCCCTACTTCAATCCGATAAAAAAAACATTAGCGAGATACTGAACAATACCATTCAGATCGCAACAGATTATTTTAATCAGCAAGAAAGTTTACCTCCTAGTGGCCTTGTTGATAACCTGGCATCGGCAAAACTACCTGAACATGGAATAGGTGCCGTGAATGTGCTTGAACATTTTAAGAAACATTACGCCGGGCTTATGGCAAACAGTGCAGGACCACGTTACTTTGGTTTCGTAACGGGAGGTTCTACTCCAGCTTCCGTCGCTGGCGATTGGCTCGTGAGCGCGTTCGATCAAAATGCTTGCGGTAGTAATGATTCAATTGCACCACAGCTTGAACATCAAACGTTAGATTTCTTCAAACAATTATTTCACTTAGACGAAGCATACTTCGGTACGTTTGTAACGGGTGCTACGATTTCAAACTTTGTAAGTCTTGCACTCGGCAGACAATGGATTGGCAAACAACGTGGTGTTGATTTTAGTCAGGAAGGCTTATCCGATTCAAAGCCTCTTAAAATTGTAAGCGCCACACCACATTCAAGTGTAATCAAATCACTCTCCATGTCGGGCATCGGGAGAAAGGCATTAATCAAAATACCAACCTTACCTGATCGTGAAGCTATTGATATTAATGAACTGGAAAAGTATCTGCGTGAAAATCAAGAACCACTAATTGTAATTGCTAACGCTGGCACTGTTAACACGGTAGACTTTGATGATCTCGAAGCTATCGGAAAATTAAAATCAAAATATAACTTCTGGCTTCATGTTGATGCAGCCTTCGGCGGGTTTGCTGCCTGCTCAGAAAAATATGCTCACTATATGAAAGGCATCAACCATGCTGATAGCATTACTATTGATGCACACAAATGGTTGAATGTACCATACGATGCAGCGATGCAATTCACAAAGCATAAAGATCTTCAGTTAAGTGTCTTTCAAAATAGTGCAGCATACTTAGGTGATCCTGCACAAAGCCCTGACTTCTTTCATTACACACCTGAAAATTCAAGAAGGTTCAGAGCATTGCCATCATGGTTTTCATTGATGGCTTATGGAAAAGAAGGTCATCGCGAGATAGTGGAACGCAATTGCGAGGCTGCACAGCATTTCGGTGAAAAAATAAATCAATCATCAACGTTTAAACTACTTGCGCCGGTGCGCATGAATGTTGTCTGTTTCACATTTAACCAGGAAGATGTGACGTTCGATACTATTCGTGAATTTCTGGGAGCGGTGCGAGATGATGGCCAGACGTTTTTTACCCCGACCGTGTACAAAAATATCCCGGCAATCCGTGCTGCCATTTCAAATTGGCAAACAGAGCTAAGCGACGTTAATTTGGCGTTTGAGGCAATAATGGGCATTGCAACAGAAGTAAATAACAACAATCGTGTTTAAAGAAAATATGATTCTGTCTCGAAACATTTTTAGTGATAAACCGACGCAGGCTGCTGCAAAGGCACATTATTTTCTCAATGATAAATACATCAATTAAGCAGGATTATTCATAGATAATTTGGAAATTTCACCCGATAAAGAAGATTTATATGACTACGTTAACGACATCTATCGCTGTTGAGCGAACCAAAAAATCAAGACTCAAAGAAACTGATTTCAATAACCTTGAATTCGGAAAATACATTTCTGACCATATGCTGGTCGTTGATTACCTCAACAACAAGTGGCAAGAGCCTAAAATCGTTCCTTTTGGTGATATGATGATGTCGCCGGCTATGCTCTCTCTTCATTATGGCCAATCTGTGTTCGAAGGAATGAAAGCTTTCAAAAACAGCAAAGGAGATATTTGCATTTTCAGACCTCAAAAACACAGTGCACGTTTAAACAAATCTCTCGCTCGTATGTGCATGCCACAGATCAGTGAAGAAATGTTTATACAAACTTTACACGCTATTGTAGAAGCTGATCAGGACTGGATTCCTACAAGCGAAGGATCATCACTTTATTTGCGTCCTTTTGTGTTTGCCTTCGAACCTAGAATTGGTGTGAAGGTGGCCGACCATTTTAAATTCATGATCATTACAAGTCCTGCTGGCGCTTACTTCAGCAAACCAGTGCGATTAAAAGTAGAAGTTGATTACGTACGTGCAGCTGAAGGTGGAACCGGTTTTGCAAAATGTGCCGGCAACTATGGTGGTGCTTTCTACCCTACTCAACTTGCACGTGAGCAAGGCTTTGATTCAGTATTATGGACAGACGCAAAAGAACATAAGTATATTGATGAAGCTGGTGTAATGAACATTATGTTCGTTATTAACGGAAAGCTTATCACACCAAAACTTACAACAGCATTGTTAGATGGCGTTACAAGAGATTCTATTCTTACACTTGCTCCAGACTTAGGTATGGAGGTTGAAGAAAGACGTGTAAGCGTTCAGGAGATTAAAGAAGCTTTTGAAAAAGGAACAATATCAGAAGCGTTTGGTGCAGGTACTGCAGCGGTGGTATCTCCTATTGCAACAATCAATATTCAAGGTACAGATTACAACTTGCCTGCAGTAGGTGCTGATAGCTTCCAGCAACGTGCCAAGACTAAGCTAAACAATATCCGCTTAGGCATTGAAGCTGATGTTCATGGTTGGAATTATATCATTCCGGCTTAACAACATATTACATTGGTGATCTTTCACCAATTACATCCTTCCTAATCCTAGAATTTTCATTTAGTACATATGTTACAACCTCTGGCTGGATCCTTCCGGCCAGAGGCTTGTAGCGAATAACCGTTAACTGATAACTGAATAATGAGAGCCGTCTTCTTCCAGGGCAAGGACCATCCCCTAGTCGTTCGCGATGTTAAAAAATTCAAGCCTGTAAAAGATCAGGTATTAGTTCGTCTTCATAATGCCGCGTTAAACCATCGCGATCTTTGGACATGGCGTGAACAATCACTCACAACCGCTGATGGTATTATTCTTGGCTCTGATGGCAGTGGCGTCATTGAAGATGTTGGTGAAGATGCTGACACATTACTTATCGGCATGGAGGTAGTGATCAACCCAAGCCTGGACTGGGGAAACAATCCTGTAGTACAAGGTAACACATTTCGTATTCTTGGATTTCCTGATAACGGAACGTTCAGTGACTACATTGTTATCTCTAAAAAATATGTATTTGAAAAGCCGGAGCATTTATCATTTGCAGAAGCTGCTGCAGTTCCGCTCTCTGGATTAACAGCTTACCGCGCATTGTTTACGAAAGCAAGATTGCGCGCCAATGAAAAAGTATTAATCAGTGGCATCGGTGGTGGTGCAGCTTTATGGCTTTTACAATTTGCCGCTTCGTATCAGGCCCGCGTGTATGTAACCTCCGGCTCTGACGAGAAACTTAACAAGGCAAAAGAACTGGGAGCCGTTGGAGGTTTCAATTACAAAGATGCTGAGTGGTCGCAGAAAGCACTAAAAGAAACAGGAGGCTTTGATATTATTATTGATAGCGCCGGTGGCGATCAGTTTTCTAAATTCATTGAGCTCGCTATTCCCGGTGGACGCATTGTAAATTTTGGAAGAACTGCTGGTAATATCACTGATATCTCTACAAGACTTTTGTACTGGAAACAAATATCAATCTTCGGAACAACCATGGGTACGCGTGATGAATTCTTATCCATGCTAGACTTCGTTGAAGGACGAAAGATCAAACCTGTCATCGATAAAATATTTCCGTTGGAAAAAATTGATGAAGCTTTTGAACGAATGGAAAGCAGTAACCAGTTTGGGAAAATTGTTTTAGACATAAAGAAGTAAGTCATGATACCAACATTAAAAAAGATCTTCCGACGCGATCTTGAATTGCTCAGATCAGAGATAGAGCAATATAAAACAGAAGCACAGATCTGGGTTATTGATAAACAGATTGCTAACACTGCTGGCAATTTATGTTTACACCTCGTTGGTAATCTCAATACATTTATTGGCGTTGAGTTTGGAAAGACAGGTTATATAAGAAACAGAGAACTGGAGTTCTCATTGAAAAATGTTCCCCGCGAAGAATTGATTCAAAAAGTAAATGATACAATTCAGGTAATCGATCATGCGCTCGATCAGATCACAGAGAAACAACTTTCAGAGGAATACCCTAAACTGGTATTTAAAGAAAAAACTACTACTGAATTTTTCCTGATTCACCTGGCAACACATCTTACCTATCACCTGGGACAGATAAATTATCACAGAAGATTGTTAGACAAATAATAACATCCAATCGCTTGTCGCTATGAAAGACTTTCCCATCACCAACAAAACAGAAATTACCCGTCTTGCTAAAAGAGGTGCATACGATAAGGATGTTATCTACTCCATTCTTGACGAAGCAATGTTTTGCACGATGGCGTATGTGCGCGATGGCCAGCCCTTTCAGATTCCTACCGGCTTCTGCAGAATGGGTGATAAGATTTATCTTCATGGCTCTGTAGGAAGTTTTTACATGCGTGAACTTGCAGAAAAGAAATTGCCTGTATGTATCAGCGTAACATTAATGGATGGACTTGTGTTAGCCCGCTCAGCCTTTCATCATTCTGTTAACTATCGCTCTGTTGTATTATTTAGCAACGCCGAAAAAGTAGAAAGCAAAGAAGAACTTTATAAAGCACTCGAAGTCTTTACCAATAAAGTACAACCAGGTCGCTGGGATGATGTTCGTAAGCCAACAGATGGTGAGTGGAGAGCAACTATGGTATTGTCTTTCGCTATTACAGAAGCCTCTGCTAAAGTTCGAACCGGCGGACCAAAAGATGATGATGAAGATTACAATCTTGACATCTGGGCAGGCGTAGTACCTACAAAAATTCAACACCTTACACCCATTCCAGACACGCTTCTAAAACAAGGCGTTGCTCTGCCTGACTATCTTAAGTAGCTATTATAGTAGTTCAAAGTTCAAGATTCCAAGTTGGCTGGCGCAAGCAACCTTGAACTTTGAACCCCTTGAACTAATCTGTCTAATAACTAACATCCATAGTCTATAGACCATCGACTATGAACTATTGACTGCCCTACCGGCAATTCATCTCCCAATACCTGTTCCTTGTCGACAACATCATGAATAGGCACTTTTAGCCTGGTAACCTCAGGCCTCTTTTGATGATTCATGTCAAATTAAATAAGTATGACAACGAAAAGAATTTTGCTTGCTCTTCTTATAACTGGCTTGCTATGGGGCATTGAGCTGGTGATGATATAATGAATACCCTTACCTCTCCATAAAACAAGCAAACCAAGTTCACTTTAGTAGCCAGAATCCAGATTACTGTATGCCAGTACTCTGGATCTACTACTTTTTTAAGGATTATCATTTCTTCCATACGTCATTCCTTCATCAAAAACCAGGTTGTGGATATCAATTGATTTTGTATTTTTCATGCCTTAACAAACAGGTATGCAAAAGCAAACAAGACGAAAATTCATTGCCAGTTCGGCATTAATCACTGCCGGGGTTGCTGTTTCAGCCAAATCACTATTGACTATGGAAACAAAAAATAAAAAACAACTTGCCCACCATGTATTCTTCTGGTTGAAGAACCCGGGCTCAAAAGAAGATTTAGCCAAACTTTTAGAAGGATTACGTACGCTTGAAAAAATTGAAACCATTCGTCTGTTACATATCGGTGTGCCCG
>DATJHZ010000557.1:0-6077 GCA_035493595.1 Cyclobacteriaceae bacterium
AGGCCATAAATTTTGCTCAGGTCTTTATATGCACTGCTGAGCTGATATTTATCTTTCAACCTACTGGCTAACTCGACTGCTTTCTTCGTCCACTCAATTGCTTTTTTGTACTGCTGAGTTTTTCTGTAGTTATCACCAATATTATTAAGATTGACAATCATAGAAAGACTATCGCCAACAACTTCTGTTAGCTGAAGTGATTGTGTAAAGTAACTCAACGCTGTTGCATAGTCATTCTGATCTTCATAGATGCTCCCGATGTTTTCAAGAATAGTGGCCATACCACTTTTATCATCATTTTTCTGATAATATGTTAGCGCCTTTTGTTGATAGGTAAGGGCCTCAGAAAATTCTTTTTTCTTTTCCAGCAGACGCCCAATACAACCGTACGAGTACGCTATACCTTTCTCATTTTTTAATTCTGTAAACAGAGACAAAGCTTTTTGATGTTGCTGTTCTGCGAGCTCGGGTTGCTTAATATTGTAGTAAACCAAACCAAGCTGGTTGAGTACTTCTGCTGTTTTTTGTCGATCTGCTATTTCGTTGAAAAGCTCGTAGGCTTGCAACAGTTGTCGCAATGATTCCTGATGCACGCCCTGGTGATACAAGACAATGCCAATAATTTCATGACTCTCGGCCTTCCCTGAAATGCAAAGATCAATGTCGGGTACTTGAAGTGCCTGACTTGCAATTTGAAAAGCCGAATCGGGAAGTGTAAATAAGAAATGCCTGGCGCGGAGATTTAATGATTCTGTTTTTTTACAATCCGGTTCAGTCGTTGCGTTATCTGTGCTGCAATTGCCAAGCCCGACTAAAACTATGCACCAAATAAAAAAAGCGTACCATCCTAAATTCACGAACAAAGATTGTACGGTAATTCATTCTCAAGAGTATGAATGATGTTACTGAATTGTTAAGAATGTGGGTAATCTGTTTTTCAATTGGACACGGTGGTAATCACACCTTAAAGTTAAAAGTATTAACAATGAATGTAAGTCTAAAGAATATAGCTAAAAGGTAACTTTATGTCTGAGATATATTTTTCCATATCCTCATCAGTTGCAAAACCTATGCGTAAAATTTCACCTGAATATGTATCTAAGTAGATTTCAATAAATTGACTGTTCAATGAGTATAGTACTATCTTATAATTAAGATACCCTTTAACATTAACCAATATTCCGTTTTCCCAAACGAACTCAGCCTGGTTACGAAGACTCGCCTTTTCAAAATCAAAATAATTCATAGTGTCAAGTAATAAAAATTGCTTCTCCTGTACTACCACAAATGATTAGATGGCAGAAGGTACTTATTATCTGGTTTTGAGCTGACTCATAACCACGTGGAGCAATCCAGAAATAAATAGTATAACTAAGTGATGTAACAACAAAAAACCTCTGAATTTATTCAATTCAGAGGTTTTTCAGTTTTAGGTGAGGTCTCGAGCGGATTCGAACCGCTGTAGAAGCTTTTGCAGAGCTCTGCCTAGCCACTCGGCCACGAGACCAGTTTTGATTTGAAGTCTTCTCCGGAGAGCTGACCACAATTCGTTGGCAAAACTATAAAAAACAGATGGTTTTGCAACGCAATAAAAAAAGAAAAGGTGATCCGTTACAGATCACCTTTCTTATTAGAAATTATTACTCGCCTTTAGGGCCAGACATTTTCTCTTTCAATGCACTTAATGCTTCGATATCACCCAACGTAGATTTCTCTGACTGTTGGTTGATGTTATCAATAGTCTTGCCTTTAGAAGGTGCTTTCTTCGCACCAGCAGCAGCGCCAGGTTTGGCAGCGGCAGCTTTATCTTCTTCAGTAGACCATGTAGCTTTATGTGAAAGAACTATTCTTCTGTCATCTTTAGAGAACTCCTGCACTTTGAAATCTAATGCATCACCAACTTCGGCTTTGCTGTTATCTTCTTTAGCAATGTTCTTCGATGAACAGAAACCTTCGATACCGTAAGGTAACTCAAGTACAACGCCCTTATCATTCTTGGAGTTGATAGTACACTTGTGAACTGATCCAATCGTGAAGATTGTTTCGAAAGTATCCCAAGGGTTTTCTTCAAGATGTTTGTGGCTTAGTGCCAAGCGACGGTTTGCAGCATCAAGCTCCAATACCTGTACTTGCATTTCTTCACCTACTTTCACGAATTCTGAAGGATGCTTGATCTTCTTCGTCCAGCTTAAATCTGAAACGTGTACCAATCCGTCGATACCTTCTTCCAACTCGATGAATAAACCGAAGTTAGTAAGGTTACGAACAACACCTTTATGTTTCGTTCCAACAGCATACTTGCTAAGAACATCTTGTCTTGTCCAAGGATCTTCAGTAAGTTGTTTGATACCAAGTGACATCTTGCGCTCATCGCGGTCTAATGTTAACACTACAGCTTCAACTTCGTCACCAACTTTCATGAAGTCTTGAGGGTTGCGTAAGTGTTGTGACCAGCTCATTTCAGATACGTGGATCAGACCTTCAACACCAGGCTGAAGTTCCAAGAACGCTCCGTAATCAGCTACGTTAACAATCTTACCTTTAACTTTAGAACCAACAACAATGTCAGTTGCCAAAGCATCCCAAGGATGTGAAGTCAATTGCTTCATACCCAAAGAAATTCTCTTCTTCTCTTCATCGAAGTCAAGAACAACCACTTTAACAATCTGATCAAGTTTAAGAACTTCTTCAGGATGGTTGATACGTCCCCATGAAATATCTGTGATGTGTAGTAATCCGTCAACACCACCAAGATCGATGAATACACCGAAGTTTGTCATGTTCTTGATAGTACCTTCAAGCACTTGTCCTTTTTCAAGGTTGCTCAGGATTGCTACTTTTTGTTCTTCAAGATCTTTCTCGATCAACACCTTATGCGATACAACAACGTTGTCGTTAGTGTAGTTGATTTTCACAACTTTCACTTCCATTGTTTTGTTTACATAGATATCGAAATCGCGGATAGGCTTAACATCGATTTGTGAACCTGGTAAGAAGGCCTCAATGCCGAATACATCGACAATAAGACCACCTTTAGTTCTGCGTTTAACAAAGCCTTCAATAACTGAATCTTTGTCAAGAGCTTTTTGTACAAGCTCCCAGCCTTTAAGCAATTTAGCTTTTCTGCGGCTCAGGATAAGCTGACCCATTTTGTCTTCACGTTCTTCAATGAAGAGGTCAACAATATCACCAACCTTAAGGTTAGGAAGATCTTTGAATTCAGCTAACGGCACAAGTCCGTCAGACTTAAATCCGATATTCAAAATAACATCGCGATCGTTGATACCTACTACAACACCTTCAACAAGTTCACTTTCGTTTACTGTTGTGCCTGTAGCAGAGTACACTTTAGAAAGTTCTTCGCGATCTTTCTTAGAGTAACCTTCTCCGAAACCTTTGCGGTCAAATGCTTCCCAGTCAAACTCACCTGGAATCTGATTCACATGCACAGCTTTCTTAAGCTGGTGAGCGGGAATAGCTTCAGTGTCAATTTCTTCTTTCTGGAGTGATTTGATTTCCGCTAAGGGATCTTCTTCGTCAAACTCAATTTCTGGTGCAGCTGATTTAGCTACTTTTTTTGCAGAAGCTTTCGCTTCGTCTTCAGCAGCTGATTTTTTTGGCTTGTCTGCTGGTTTTTGTGCTTTTGCCATTTAGAAATGCCCTGGTTTTACATGCAGTGTTCGGGCTAAAAACCTGCAAATTTGGTTATACATACCGTTTTTAATGCAAAACGGCCCACTCGGTATGAGCGGGCCGCAAAGATAATAAGATTTTCTGAAATCGCACGTGTCTAATGCGCTGATCTTAAAGGTCTTCTGGCTTAAGGGTACCGACGGCGTACTCTAGCAACACCTTCTGGAATACAAACTTGAACTCAGCCTGGGCTTTATCGGTCTCTGCCTGTACATAAGCGCGGTTTGCATTAGTATACTCGGCAAAATTAGTAACACCAAGATTATAACGCTCCTGCTCATACTGAAAAGCTGCTGTAGCAGCTCTGAGCTGATCCAGACTCACCGAATAGGCCTTCCGTGCTCCTTCATAGTTTCTCACCGCTCGGATTACATCATTGCTAAGCTGGTACTCAACATTCTTACGGGTAAGCTGATTATTGCGATATAAAACCTTTTGTTGCTCATGAAGAGTCTTGCTTTGTAAGCCACCAAAAATTGGAATGGTTAATTGCAAACCATAGCTTTTATAAAGATTATTCTTCCTGAATTGATCAGAGAATGGTCTGGGCTTTTCGGGGTTGGCAGAGAAATTCGGATCGGTTACATTCTGAAGTGCATAGCCCGAAGCCGCAGTGGGATCATTAACAATAATAGTGTTATTGAATTTAACAGAATCAGGTACGCCATGCTGAAAGTTATAAGCTGAACCATAATTATAAAAGGCCACAAGCGAAGGCATCATCTGTCCAGCCGCTGCTCGCATGCCAAACTTCGCTGCATTTTCGTTTTTAACAGCCCGCAGATAATCGCCACGATATTGTTTGGCAGATTGCACAAGGTCCTGAGCATTCAATTTTTCTGCACCAATAGAATCCATATTCCAGTTTGGTTTTTCCACCTCAAACTGATCGAACGGATCGATAAGTAATGTCTGTGTTAAAGTTGACTTATCATTATTTAATGTAATCTCTGCTTGCACATAGCGCAGCTCGCCTGCTTTGGTGAGTGCGTCCTGATTGTACTCGTCTACTGGTGAACGTGAACCAACCTTTACATATTCTTTTACAAGTTGAAGTTGTTTGTCAAGCGCCTCAAAATTTTCTTTAGCGATCTTCATCAACTCAACATCAAGCATTACTTGTAAATATTGTGTTGATACAGTATTGATGACATCCTGCGAAGTTCTGTTAACAAAGTAAGCCTGTGCATCGAGTTGGTTGCTGTATTGACGAATGCTGTTAATTCTGCTAAAGCCACTAAACACATTCAAGTTTGCACTAAGTGATGCCGTTACCGCGTCGCGTACACCATTGATCAACTGACCTGTTTGTGTGTTGAACGAATTACCGTTAACCTGATAAACCTGACCATTGGCCTGAATATTAGGACCTATCCCAGCAATGCTGGAGGTCTTTTGCATCTGGCTATATTCCAGATTATTCTTTTGTTGATTTAGTAATACACTATTCTGCAGTGCAATCTTTACAGCCTCTTCGAACGTCAGAATTTTTGTTGATTGTGCCCATGCCATTGAGCTTACGACACTAACAAGAATTAATGTTGCTATAAATTTCCCCCTCATCATGTTAACTTCTTTTTGTTACTTTCTCATCAGATGATATCGCACCATCGGTAACTCTCACAATGCGTTTTCCATACTGCGCATTTTCCTCCGAATGTGTTACCTGAATTATAGTGATGCCTTCATCATTTAACTTTGTAAAAATCTCCATGATCTGTTTACCCTGATCGGAATGAAGATTACCTGTAGGTTCATCGGCCAGTATCAATTTTGGCTGACCAACAATGGCACGGGCAATGCCCACTAATTGCTGCTGACCACCACTGAGCTGCTCAGGAAAAAGATCTTTTTTCGCAACCATGTTAAAACGATCGAGCATTTCTGCAACCATGCTTTTACGTTGACTGCTTCCAACACCCTTATAAAGCAAAGGCGTCTCAATGTTTTCATAAACTGTGAGCTCATCAATAAGATGGTAAGCTTGAAAAATAAAACCGATATAGTTTTTATGCATATCAGACTTCTGCTTCTCTTTCATGCGATGTACCGGTTCATCAAAAAAGTAATACTCACCGGCTGAGGGCTCATCGAGCATACCGATGATGTTCATGAGGGTCGATTTACCTGCGCCACTGGGGCCCATGATGGTAAGAAATTCACCTTGTTGTACTTCGAGATTAACACCTTTTAAGATAAATGTTCGCTGAAAACGAGAGTCGATATACTTATCTATATCATTTAATTTTATCATACTATAGTTTAATGTGGTTGCGTTAGGCCAACAATAGTGCCAACCGGGCATATTGCTTAGAACGCAAAGAAAACGTGTTTTTTAAGGCTTTTGATCGTCCGCTTCTGCAAATGGATGTCCTATTCCGGAC
>DATJHZ010000558.1:0-16006 GCA_035493595.1 Cyclobacteriaceae bacterium
TTGGCATCACTCCATGCAGCATCAGGGTTAATATGACTTTCAATCATCAAGCCAGCCATATCAAGGTCAAGTGCTTTTTGCGATATGAAAGAAATCAATTCACGTGTACCAGCAATGTGGCTAGGGTCACAGATGATATCAATTTCAGGAACTCTTGTTTTTAATTCAATGGCCATATCCCACATTGGTGCATTGCGGAACGGACCTTTTTCAAATGAAGAGAAACCACGGTGTATAGCAGCCAGTTTGGTGATACCAGCTTTGTTTAAGCGCTCAAGACCACCAATCCAGAGTTCAAGATCTGGGTTGATTGGATTCTTAACTAACACAGGAATGTCAACACCTTTCAGAGCATCAGCAATTTCCTGTACAGAAAAAGGATTTACCGTTGTACGGGCACCTACCCAAAGAAAGTCAACACCGGCTTTAAGACATGCCTCAACGTGAGCTGCATTGGCAACCTCTGTTGTTACAGGCAAGCCTGTTTCTTTCTTCGCAGCAATAAGCCACTTCAATCCTTCTTCACCTGCACCTTCGTACTGACCAGGTCTTGTACGTGGTTTCCATATACCTGCACGTAGTGCATGTACTTTTCCCGTAGCGGCAATTTGCTTGGCAGTAGCCACTGTCTGTTCTTCTGTTTCGGCACTGCAGGGTCCGCTGATGATGACCGGCTTGCTGGCCGTAGGTAGCCACTTTGAAATGGGCTCGAGTTGCAATCCTTTTTTCATATGTTGATTATTTATTCCTGTTACGTTTTTATTTTACTACTTCTTGTTTCGGTTGTTTTAATTCTATCCCTTCAAGCACAGCACGAATGTGGTTGGCATTCGTCATGATGTTGTGAAGTTCTTTCACGTCGCGTTTCATTAAGTGATATTGAAATTTTTGTAAGTGCATAATATATTCCAGCAATGCCTGGCTTAAGTATTCAGCATTCTGTTCAAAGATTGGTGCCCACATGTCAGGCGAGCTTTTTGCCAAGCGCACTGTTGAAGCAAAACCACTACCCGCCAGGTTGAAGATATTCTTTTCATCTTTCTCAATGTCCAATACCGTTTGTCCTAATAAAAATGCACTGACGTGAGAAAGGTGAGATACGTAAGCAACATGTTTATCATGCTCAATCGGGTCCATGAAGATGGTGCGCATTTGCAGTGCTTCAAAAAGCTGGTCGGCTACAGTCAATGCTTTTGCGGATGATTTTTCTTTCTCGCAAATGATGTTTGTCTTGTTGATGAACAATCCACTAAAGGCAGCGTTAGGACCTGAGTTTTCAGTACCGGCCAGGGGGTGAGCTGCAATAAATTGTGAACGCTTAGGATGTTCGGCTACAGCCTTGCAGATAGAAGCCTTTGTTGATCCTGTATCAATGATAATCGTATCCTTACTAATAAGATCTAACAGTTTTAGTAATACCGTGCGAATGGCATTTACCGGGATGGCTGTAATGATCAGGTCAGCATCAAGAGCTGCTTCTTCTAACGATTTGATCTCATCTACAAGACCAAGTTCAAGGGCTTGTGTAGTGTGATCAGCATTTAAATCGACACCCGTAAGGTGAGTGGCAACACCCGCCTTGCGTAAGTCGATGGCGATACTGCCACCAATTAATCCTAACCCTATTACTGTTGTTCTCATCTTGTTCTTGTATTAAACATTAGCAGTTTGCTTCTGTTGAGTGTTAGCCTTCTCACTCAAAAATTTCTTTATGCGATTTAATGCTTCTGTAAGCGCCTCTACGGTGCAACACAATGACACACGTACAAAGCGTCTGCCTGCCTCACCAAAAATAAAGCCTGGCGTTATAAAAACTTTAGTGCCGTATAAGATCTCGTCGTTCCACTTTTCAACGTCAGCAACATGATCAGGTGCTTTGGCCCACACAAATAAACCGGATTGCTCGTTGGAGTAGCGGCAGCCTAACACATCCAATAATTCTTTTGCTACTTTTTTACGTTCGCCATACATGGTATTTAATTCCTTAAACCATGCTTCACCATTCTTCAAGGCTTCAGTAGCTGCTTGTTGCATGGGTAAGAACATGCCTGAGTCCATGTTGCTTTTTACACGCAACACAGCGTCGATATAATTTTTATTACCGGCAACCCAGCCTAAACGCCAGCCCGCCATGTTATGCGACTTGCTTAATGAGTTTAACTCCAGCGCTACTTCATCTGCACCTTCAATAGAGAGCAAACTCATTGGTTTGTCATTCAGAATAAGACTGTATGGATTATCGTTCACAATCAAAAACTGATGTTTACGCGCGAGGTCAACCAGTTCTTTCAACTCTTCACGTGATGCTGTACGACCAGTAGGCATGTGTGGGAAATTAACCCACATGAGTTTTACTTTTGAAAGATCGCTTTTCTTCAAAGCCTCTATGTCAATGCCCCAGTTCAGATCTTCACGCAAAGCGTATGGTCTGAGTTTGGCACCCACCAGGTTTGCAACGGACGAGTATGTAGGATATCCAGGATCCGGAATCAATACTTCGTCGCCTTCATTTACAAACGCCATGGAGATGTGCATGATCCCTTCTTTCGAACCCATCAGGGGGAGGATCATCGTTTCAGGATCAATTGTGGTATTGTATATGGTTTTGTTGAAGTCAGCGATAGCTTTACGAAATGCCGGAATGCCTTTGTAGTTCTGGTAGCCATGGCTTGTTGCCAGTTTAGCAGAAGTAACAAGAGCTTCAATAGCACTGGCCGATGGTGCCTGATCAGGACTACCAATGCCCAGGTTAATAACGCGCAGCTCTGGTGTATCAAGGCTCCGTACTTCAGCAAGTTTGCGGCTGAAGTAGTACTCCTCTACGTTGGCAATTCGTTTGGCTGACTGTATCATGCTATTGTAATTGTTATTCGTTATCAGTTAATCGTGATTAAAATTTCATCTTGGCTTTTTTATACTCACCGAGAATATTCAGGTTCTTAACCTGTCTCAGCATATCGCGCATAGCGTCATCGTAGTTCTTGCGTTTCTTCCACTCTACATCAATGTGAATAGAGTATTCGCTTGGTCTGCCAATGATGGGTATGGACTGGATCTTGCTCAGGTTGATGGTATTCGTTTTAAAAATCATCAACGCATCAGCCAGGCTGCCCACTTCATTAACAACTTCAAAATAGATACTTGCTTTATTGCTTTCAATCTTATTGTTGCTGCGCTTGGTTAAAATCAAAAAGCGGGTAAAATTCTTTTTATGTGTTTCAATTCTCTTTTCTAAAATTTGTAGACCGAATCTCTTCGCAGCATGCTCATTGGCAATGGCGGCAGTGTCCTTCAATTTCATTTCAGCGATGCGTTTAGCCGAGAAAGCAGTGTCATCGCTTTCGCGGATCTCAACACCATTGAGGGTATGAAGAAACTCCGTGCATTGACGTATCGCCATGGGGTGAGACTCAATGCATTTGATGTCTTCAAGCTTAACACCCGGCATGGCAAGCAGGTTCATGTGAATGGGCAGGTAGAGCTCACCCACAATGCTGAAATGATACTCCTGCAATAAAAAGTAGTTTGGAAGAATACTACCTGCAATGGAGTTTTCAATAGCCATCACAGCATAGTCAGCCTTACCGCTTTTCAGGCTTTCGCATAGCAAATGAAAAGATAGGCACTCAATGGTGTCAATTGGTTCTTCAAAATAGGTGAGCGCCGCTACCTCATGAAAGCTGGCGGCGATGCCCTGAATTGCTACACTTAACTTTTTTTTCTTTGCCATTTCAAATTGCGCTTAAAAAAAAAGTCCCCCGGTTGTCGGGGGACTTTTCTGAGTTTCTCTGTTATCATCTATTAACAACACACTCTTAGAAGTCCCACCTGGGTTCTAAAGAAATAATAAAAGTAAAAAAATGTGTTATTGATTTTCATTGCTCTTTTAGGTGTTCATTTCTTGAACGGGATAAAGATAAGACGATTTTATTTTCAGATGCAAATTGATTTGTTTATTTCTAAATAAATATTTAGTAAACGAATAGTTGTTAGGGGAGGGCAGAACTGCTTTAAATGCCTTAATCAGACTCAGAACTGACTGGTGAGTTTTGGAGTAGCACAGCCAAGCCTATTTTGTTTGTTTCAGCGTGATTGCCGAGAGGTTAATGGAGCAGGTGACGTTACAAAGCAACCCCTGGCAATTGAATACATAGCGGGGAGCAGCATTGTTATTGGAGAACTGCATACCCGATGTATTCAATTATATCCTTGGCTTTTTCAACGCTCACATGCTTATATTTAGTTGTCTGAAATTCTAAACCAGTGGGTTATGCCGACCTGAGCTGCTCCCCCAGGAGTTGCCATTCAAACCAGGTAACGCGATGTTAGTAATGGAATACCACTATCGATCGTATACGTGAAGTGCTCAGTGTGAATAAATGAACTGGATGGGAATATTAATCTTTGTGTTGCTCATACACTGAACCGCAGGAATATATCTCAGGACTTTACCTCTTCACCTCATAATCTAAATCAGTCTGCGTTTATTTTGTTTCATTTAGACTTTAGTAATCGCTGCACTGATGCGATGACTTCAAATCTAAAATTGTAAAATGATGAGTATTGTAAATCATTTAAAAAATACACGACAATCTTTACTTACTGAAATTCAAAAGAGATTCTCAATTTATAGTGTTGCTGTGCTTTTAATGTTCAGCATTCTTTCTTGCTCCAAGGACGCAGATCCAACAACTACATCTTCGGGGGGCACAGTCACTACGATCACGGATACCACTACTTCTACTGCAACACCAGAAGGCAATACAGATACTGCAGCTAATGAAGATGACCTGATTGCTAACTCAACATTTTCATCAGTTGTTACGATTTCATTTGGAACTACAGTTGAGATCACTAATCCATTATCAGGTAGTGGTGTTGAGGTATCAGTATCAAATGGTGATGTAGTAGTTAATTCTACAGCGGAGGAAGTTGAATATGTTTTGACAGGAACGACTACGAATGGTTCTGTAAAATTTTACAGTGAAGCAAAATTCAAACTTACGTTGAATAGTGTTTCGATCACTAACTCAGATGGGCCAGCCATCAATATCCAATCAACTAAACGCGTATTTGTTGTGTTGCCAGATAATAGTGCTAACACATTAACAGATGGCACAACCTACACTGCTTATCTTGAAGAAGACATGAAGGGTACTTTTTTCAGTGAAGGACAGTTGATTGTTAGTGGTGGTGGTTCTCTTTCCGTGAAAAGTAAATTTAAACATGGCATTTGCAGTGATGAATATTTCAGAATGATCAGTGGTACGATTACAGTAACAGGCGCTGCCTCGGATGGTATTCACACCAATGAAGCTTTTATTGCTGATGGCGGAACAATAAACATCACAGCTTCAGGTGATGGTATTCAATGCGAACAAGGATATATCGTAATTAATGACGGAGCCTTTACGATTAATTCAGTTGATAAAGGTATATCAGCTGCTTACGACCTTGATAACACGATTGATCCATATCTCACGATCAACGGTGGCACCATCAATGTAACATCTACTGCGGGAGAGGGTATTGAAAGCAAAAGCACATTGACAATTAACAATGGAACCATCACAACAAAAACTTCCGATGATGGAATAAATGCCTCGGATGCTATGTACATAAATGGTGGCGTTATCTATGCCTACAGTTCATCAAATGATGCCATTGATTCCAACGGCACACTTACCGTTACCGGGGGCACTGTAGTTGCCGCAGGGACATCAGCACCAGAGGAAGGATTTGATTGTGATCACAACACATTTAAAATTACAGGAGGCACACTTATAGGTATTGCAGGTGCTTCGAGTGCTCCAACGGCTAGCGTTTGCAAGCAGCCTTCGGTTTTGCTAGGCTCAGGCAGTGCTAATAAACTTATTAACATACAGTCTTCAGATGGCGTTGAGGCATTAACATTTTTAATACCTCGATCGTATTCTACTATGTTATTTTCGAGTTCCAAATTAAAATCAGGCACTACCTATACAGTTTATACCGGAGGGAGTGTAACAGGAGGTACCGTTGTTAATGGACTTTATACAGCGGGTGAGTATACACCAGGAACAAAGTCTACTTCATTTACAGTAAGTAGTATGTTTACTAAAGTTGGAGGGAGTATAGGACCTGGATAATTAAGAATTTATTACAAAGGCATTCTCTGTGAAACTCCGTGCATTCTCTGTGCAACTCTGTGTGATAAACTTTATAATTTGATTTTAATGCTTAGAGCTCATGTAGAATATTATTTTTCCTCCATTCATAATCTCTTCATGGGTAATGTATCTTCTATCCAGTGTGTTTCCATTCAAGGTTACTTTCTTCACATAAACATTTTTGTCAGATTGATTTACCGTTTCGATCTCAAAAGTTTTGCCGTTCTCTAAATTAATTATTGCATTCTGAATCGAAGGGCTTCCTAACCAATACTGATTGGAGCCTGGTGCTACAGGGTAGAAGCCGATGGAACTAAAAATGTACCACGCACTCATCTGGCCACAGTCATCATTACCACCGAGACCTGCAGAGCCATTGTGATATTGATTCTTTAGTATCATTCTGATACGTTCTTGTGTTTTCCAGGGTTGATCTGTCCAGTTGTAGAGATAAGCAACATGATGTGCAGGCTCATTTCCGTGAACATAGTTACCGATAATTCCATCACGTGTTATGTCTTCCGTCTCAGCAAAGAATTCATCAGGAAGCGTCATTGAAAATAGCGAATCAAGGTGCGCTGTGAATTTCTTCTTTCCTCCCATAAGCTCTATCATAGCTGACGGATTATGCGGCACATATAAACTAAAGTTCCAGGCGTTCCCTTCAATGAATCCCTGGCCATCTGTTTTCAATACATCAAATTCTTTTTTGAACGAACCATTTTCAAGACGTGGACGCATAAAGCCAATAGACTTGTCATAAACATTTCTCCAGTTTTCTGATCGTTTACTAAACTCATCATAGATAGGTTGATTGTTTAATTTTTTGGCAAGCTGTGCAATGCACCAATCATCATAAGCATATTCCAGCGTTGTAGATACAGAAACACCACTTGCTTCCTGCGGTATGTAACCCAGGTCTATATAATTTCCAATACCCTGATAGCTTCGCTTCCTGGCTGTTGTAACACATGCTTGCAAAGCTTTGTCGGCATTAAATGGAGCATTGCCTTTTATCACGGCATCAGCAATTACTGAAACACTATGGTAGCCACTCATGCACCAATTGTCATTGGCATAGTGCGACCAGATAGGAAGCATTTTTAATGCACTCTGATCGTAATGTGCCAACATGGATTTTATGATGTCTCCATTTCTTGATGGACTTATGATATTAAGATAAGGATGAAAAGCGCGATACGTATCCCACAATGAAAATGAAGTATAATTTGTGAAGTCAGCAGCTTTATGAACATGTTGATCGAGCCCTGTGTACTCACCATTCACATCCATATAAACGGTTGGCATAAGCGCAGCGTGGTACATAGCGGTGTAGAAATTTACCAGTTTTTCTTTTTGTGTCGACTGAATGATAATCTTGCTGAGTTCTTTGTTCCACAATTGTTGTACTTCAGCTTTTGTTTTTTCAAAATCCCAATGAGGAATTTCGGTCTTCATGTTTTCTATAGCATTGAGGCTGCTCACTGGTGATAGCGCGAATTTGATTTTTATTTTTTCGTTTGCCTGTGTGTCGAAATCAAAGTACATCCGAAGCTGCTTACCTGCCAGATCAGGAAAGTTTTTAGTTTGATTGAATTTACCCCAAAAGCCGCGGTAGGTTTGTGGTTTGGAATAGTTACGCGTTCCATATTGCTTGAACGGTTTTGAAAACGACATCGCAAAATATACAGTGCGCGTTCGCGCCCATCCGTACGTTTGACGATAACCCGTTACGAGTGTATCATTTTCAACGCGCACGACTGTCCAGATATTTTTATCTTCATAATTGTAGATGCCCGCCATCAGATCTAAAATAATATGAGCTTCAGTTGATTGTGGGAATGTGTACTGATGAAAGCCAGTACGTGTTGTAGCGGTAAGCTCGGCGTTAATGTTGTGGTCTTCTAATTTTACTTTATAATAGCCCGGCTCTGCTACTTCGCTTGCATGTGTAAATACAGATCGATATCCGGTTTCAGGTTTATCTTCTGTGCCCGGATTTAATTGTAATGTGCCGGTGGTAGGCATAATCAAAAAATCACCGAGGTCTGAATGACCTGTACCACTGAAGTGTGTATGGCTAAAGCCTACTATGGTTTTATCGTCATACTGATAGCCTGCACAATATTTATAAATGTCCTTATTGTATTTGCCGTTGTAATCATACGAGAGTGTGTCTGTATCCGGACTTAGTTGGACAGAGCCAAACGGAACAGTTGCTCCGGGAAATGTGTGACCCATTTTTTCTGTACCGATAATGGGGTTTGCATACTGAATGAGGTTTTGTGTCTTGTGCTGACCATGTGCGATAAAGACAGTGCCACAAAAAAACACAATCAGGTGTAAAGAAGCTCTCATAAGTTTAGGTTAATCAAGCTGTAAATAGCACGAAAATATTGATATTAAAAACAGAACAGGATTGCAGTGGTGTGCAAAATGATTTAACGGCGCCTTTCTGAATAAATACTCATGTATTACTCAGAACTTTGTCCATGATATAATCTTCCATGAGAAATCCTTCACCAATGTCAATATCTTCTTTGCCTGCTATGGTAAATCCCTGACCTTCATAAAATTTAACAGCCTTATTGTCGCGATTAACATTTAGACTAAGGATTGCATTTTTATTTTCCAGTGCAATGTCTTCAGCTCTTTTTATTAACAGTTTTCCTATGCCCTTGCCTTGTGCTGATGGATGAATATAAATCTTATGAATTTTTGTTTTTGATAAGCCTTTGTAGTTAAGCTCATAAGAAAGATATCCGAGATGATCTTCATTTTCTTCAGCCAGTAAAAAGACATGTTTCTTCACCGTAGTTTGATTTACCAAAGCGGAAGTGCTATACATCATCTCCAGCATATAGTCAATCTGTT
This sequence comes from Cyclobacteriaceae bacterium, assembly GCA_035493595.1. Lineage (GTDB taxonomy): Bacteria > Bacteroidota > Bacteroidia > Cytophagales > Cyclobacteriaceae > DATCRE01. The sequence continues at coordinate 9,024 of DATJHZ010000558.1, forward strand.
TGGGAGAGAGAATACTACCAAACGTAACAGGCCATGTGGCATGGGCAATTTGTTGGATGATAGGAAAGTGTTTTTCTTCAGCCTGAATGATTTGCATACACGATATTATTCAAGCGTTAATATTAATAATTAATGCTTAAAGCTAAAAATAATGTCTGGGCTAAAGCGCTTCGTGTACCGCGGACAAATCATTTTGTAATTGATGTCGACCTTCTGTTAACTTACCACTATAACACACAATGACACCAGCGGTAATAACGCCCTCGCTATTGCGAATGCTGGAGTATGATGCATTTGTTTTCAGTATAGAATGTTGTGCATGAAATATTTCACCATGGAGCGCGCGGTCATAGAACAACTTCATATCAGATATGTCCTTTGGATTTATATTTGACAGATCAGTTCCAATGTCCAGGGTAAAGCCGGCAGTTGAATAGGATTTTTTCATGCTCTTGTTCAATTGCACCACTTTATAGTTATTGTCGAATACGAGAACTGGCGATTGAATAGCGTCAAGCATTTCGTTGAAGATAACTTCTTTGTTTTGAAATTCTTTTATCATACGTCCCATACCTTCTTGTGTGGCTTGGAGCTCTTCCATATTTTGACGCATCTCTTCTTCCTGTGATTTAAGTTCCTCAGCTTGTTGTTGAGAGTCGTGGAGTAACTGTTGTGTTTGAGTGCTCACCTTGGTTGATTTTATAACAGCAGCCAATTCTTCACTTATCTTTTTAACAAACTCAAGCTTGTAAGTATCAAGTTCATTAAAGCTGGCAATTTCCAAAACACCAAATACCTCTTCGTTGGCAATAAGCGGAGAGATTACAAGTACACGAGGTGAGGCTTCTCCAAGGCCAGAAGTAATCTTGATATATTCTTTGGGAACACTTTTTAATACACTGATTTCTTTTTCTAAATAAACTTGACCCGCCAGTCCTTCTCCCGGATTTAATGATGATACGATATGTTTTTTTCTTCCGTAAGCGTACGCTGCAACAAGATCAAGCGTGTTCTTTTTTTCATCATGCACATACAATACACCTTGATTCACCTCCATGTACTTTACAATGAAGCTTAATGTTTTATCATACATTGCTGTGGAATTTTCCTGCCTGCGAATTAGCTCGCCAAGTTCTGCAATTCCTTTTGACGCCCAGGCTCGCTGAGATTCGATCGTGGATGCTTGTTGTAAAGTGTCACGCATACTTACCAATGAAGCGGCAATAGGGCCACGACCTTCAAACATCTGAGCCTGAACAGCGAAATTATTCTGTGCTACGTTTCGAACGAAATCCATCAGTGAATGAATATGAGAATTAAAAAGTTTGAGTGAACGAAGCATGCGTGAAAATTCGTCTTTCCCTTTGTATTCTTTTACGTCTGGGATATCACCAGAAGATAGGCTTTGTAATATCTGTTCGGTTTCTTTTATTGGAGAGATTATTGATTTGCTGATTGCCATAATGACAAAGATGGTAAGGGAGAGCAACGAAACAGAGATGATGATTGTAATCAATAAATTTGCTGCCCGGTTGCGATCCATGATCTCGAATTTGGATTGCTTATGTTGATGCACAGAATCAACCACCTTAATAGCATTTTCTCTTAGAATCTGGAAATGCCTGTTCATATCTACCACCAATAAATTCCTGACCCGATTGAATTCAGTCAGATCGTCTAATTGTACAGCTTGTACAGCCGCCAGGTTGTCCGTGCAAAACGTTATATAGTTTTGCAGAGAAGAATAGAATGCGCCATAAAATGCTGCTGTTTCTTCATTGAACTTACTCTTGTCAATCGTTGAAGTATAATCTTTAATCTGGTCAATTCGTTCCTTCAATAATTCTGTAGCCTCCTTAATATACTCCTGCTGATTTTTAGGATCAGCAACAAATATTTGCATGATGTCAGCACGCATGGAGTTATAATTATTTCTGATTTGCCAAACTCTAAGTTCCAGGTCCATCAGACTATTGATTTCCTTTAGATCGTTATCAAAAGAGTTTGATGTGTTCCAAAGAAGATAGACGCATGTAAAAGAAAAGATTAAGATAAGTGCGGATATAACCCTTAATCTGCTATTTACAGTGAGGTTATTAATTAGATTGTACATAGTGTGAGGTTATTTATCTGATGAATAAATTGATTCCATTTAGCTAAAGCCAGAAAATACTTATACAGAAGTGTGTAAGAAAAATTCTGGCTGCCAGGTATTACTCTCAGATAATTAATTTATGCTGTACAATAAAAACAGAACGGCTGCTGAAAATAAGATGTTGAGTGGGGGAGTTGTTTTTATTAGTTCTTAAGAAAAAATAATTAAAGGTCGATGTTGCAAGCATTACAGCTGGTGTATTTCGGATAACACCTTCTGACTCGGTCTCTGTTTCAAGGTCGGGCATTTGAAAGACGTTCATCCGGCTTCCGGTAGCTTTATAAGATTGGTTTTTATTATAGGCACTACTGATGCTTACTGCGGTAGCAGATACATCACAAGCCAGCAATACTACAGCTGCTATGAAAAATATTTTAACGGTTTTGGACATATAGGGTATCCATTTAAACAAATATCGTTTGGCGTTACTCAAACTTTATGTGCTATGAATTTATCTCCTTTTTATAAAGAAACACTACGTTTAATTTTTTTTAATTTTAAATTTTATGATTTAGCTAAGACGCTACTTTTAGGTAAGTTGTTTCCTAATAACGATGAATACGTTGATAAAATACTTGCAGCTTTTAACAGTAATCCCTGAAAAAGATCAGGAGCAGATCAGCGCTGCTTTTAAGAGGAGAGTTGCTAAAGAAGGAGAATATCTTTTTACGGGAGGAAGAGTTTGTGCTGAAATGTTCTTTATCTGCTCCGGCGTGCTGAAGATTACGGTTACCAACGAGAAAGGTGCGGACATCACACACTACTTTATAAGAGAAAATCAGTTTTGTACTATACTGAATAGTTTCAATAATGAAGTAATAGCAACAGAAAACATTATAGCAGCCTGCGATGTGGATGTTCTGATTGTGAGCAGGAAAGAATTACACTCGTTGTATCAAGAACTTCCCTATCTGAAAACATTGATCGAACAGATTACGCAACAGCGACTCCTTGATAAAATACAATTGCGCAACAGCTACCTGGGAAAAGATTCGGCAACACGCTATAAATTATTCATGATGCAACAATCTGATATTGCCTTGCGTGTTTCATTACAAGATATTGCCTCGTACCTGGAGATTACACCTCAATCACTCAGTCGTATTCGAAGGAATCTTCTCCATAATGACTGATCTTACCATTTGGTAAGTAGCGACGGATTTCTGCTTCTGAAATTTGTGTTATTAAAAACACAATAATCATGGGGAATCATAACAGTTCATTATCCGGTAAAAAAGTAATTGTATTAGGCGGAACTTCCGGTCTCGGACAAGCTGCTGCAAAAGCTGCGGCATTGGAAGGTGCCATCGTTTCTGTAGTATCCAGCAATCAACAACGAATTGATCAAACGCTAAAAACACTTCCTGATGGAAGTACAGGCTATGCTGTTGATCTCAGCAAAGAAGCAAACATTAAAAATGTTTTTAACACAATCGGTAAGTTCGATCATTTGATATATACAGCAGGTGAAAATATCAGCCTCAATACTATTCACGAAATGAACATAGAACAGGCACGTGAGTTTTTTACACTTCGTTATTGGGGTGCACTAGCTGCTGTTAAATATGGCATGCCGCATATCAATCAAGGTGGATCAATTTGTCTCACGAGCGGTATCGCCAGCACCAGACCTGGCAAAGGCTGGGCACTCGCGTCCAGTATATGTGGTGCCATGGAAGGACTTGTACGTGCGCTTGCAGTTGAGCTGGCGCCAATTCGTGTTAACAGTGTTGTTCCAGGTGTGGTCAAAACAAATCTCTGGAATAGCATGACACCTGCTGATCGCGAGAACTTATATACTTCAGTTGGCGATGCATTGCTGGTGAAACGAGTTGGTGAAGCAGAGGACATAGCCCAGGCTTTTATCTATTTAATGAAACAGCAATTTGGCACTGGTCAGAATATCGTTATTGATGGTGGTGCTGTGCTTGTGTAACGATTCTGGAATGAAAGTCTTGAGGTACCTCACGGACTGAAGTAACAAAAGAAGGCCTCTATTGGAAGCCTTCTTTCAATTATCTTGTGATCAAGATCATATTTAATTATTTAGGCTTGTTTGCCAGGTGCTAACAATGCAATCAAAAAAGAGCGTGAGATTAAAACAATTTCACCTCCTGATATGATGCTGTTGCCTTATTTGGAATTTCTAATTTCTCAATGAAATCTTCCAGAACTTCATTCTCTGTTAAACCTAATTTTCTTTTCAGTCGATAACGTGATTTCTTAACACTCTCAGGTGAGATCCCCAGCATGGATGCCATTTCTTTAATAGACAGATTTAATTTGATGAGTGCTGAGAGTCGTAGTTCAGCAGCTGTAATGGCAGGGTACTTGTAACGGAGTTTTGAGAAGAAGGCAGGGTAGATGTCTTCAAAGGCTTTCTTAAAATTATCCCAATCCTCATTAGTAAGAATATTCGACTGGAGTATTTTATCAATTTTTGCTATCTGAACATCTTCATTTGAGCCAGAGCTTTTAAATTGTTCAAGCTCTGCGTTGATTCTGTTTATGGTCTCAGACTTTTCAATTAAGCCTTGTGTATAGAGATTTAATAGCTGTCTTTTTAATGCAAGTCTTCTTTGAGTGATTAACCGATATCGGTTGTATAGAAGAAAGCCAATAATTAGAATTGCTACTAAAGTAACTATGGCTATGTCTCTGCGAGAAGCTTCTACCTGATGGCGTTGTTTTAACAGCACAATCTCTGATTCTTTTTTACCCAGCTCATACTTGGATTTTAACTTCTCAATAGAGCTTGTGTTGTCAGAATTTTTGAGGCTGTCGTTTAGCGCTACATATAGGGATTGAAATTCATACGCCTTTTGAAAATGGCCTAGTTTTTCATGTGCCTTGCTAACCCGGTGATAGCTATCACGCAAGTCTCTTTTAGAAGTTATTTTTTGGGCGTGCTCTAATCCTCTTTCTGCAATTGTCAGTGCTTTTTCAGGTTGACCCAGCGCTATGTATATCTCACTCATGGCACCATAGCTTTGTGCCTGCAGTGCTTCATCATCCGTTTCAATGGCAAGCTGTAACGCTCGTTCCTGGAATGTCATGGACGTTTCATATTCTTTTCGGCGTAAGTGGATCATCCCAATAGAGTTTATTATCAGGCTTGAGAAACGTTTGTCCGGAATTTCCTCACATAGTTTCAACGCTTGGGTATAGTTGATCAGGGCTAATGAATCGTTTTTTTTCTCTTCGTAAACTGAGGCAATGTTATTCAGAGCACGCACAAGCCCACTTTTAGAATTTAGTTTATTCCATGCAGTGTACGCTTTCTTAAAATTATCCATCGCTTCATCCAACTGGTCCTGAGTCAGATAGATCACACCAATATTGTTGAAAACCATGGCCGTACTTCCGGAGTCTTCTATCTTTTCGAAATAGCCCAGTGCTTTTAAAAGAAATGAGATTGCTTTTGGTGCGTCTCCTACTTTATTATAATAGAGAGCATGGTAAATGTTGGCATGGGCCTCGCCTTTTTCAAAATGGACTTTTTGAGCCAACAGCAACGCCTCTTCGGCAGTCTCATTCATTTTTTCGGTATTCTGCGAAGACATAAACTTGCAGATTTCAATCAGTGTCTTTACACGATTGCTATCTTCAGGCAGTGTTTTTAAAACAGTTTGAAGGCTATCGATTTTAGGTGTTTGAGCGAAGCTGAGGCTGAAGGCCGTAAGAAAGCATAGTATGAATAGACACTTGGCAAGTATTCTAATGGTAGAGTTTTTGTTTTTTTTCATTACTGTTTACATCCCATGGGCCTTTTCAGATTCTTTTTCTGAATGGGCAAGGTATCACAAATTATAACGTCTTGTCTTTATAAATTCAGAGGAGAAATGTCTCAACAAATATTCTCAACATTTATTATTCTCCTAAGGTGCAAATAAATTTCCTGCAAACGTTGTTACAGCTCCATTTCTTTGCTCGTCTTTATTGTCCCTCACTTTGTCTACAAGTGTTTTGCATAAAATAAATTCATTAATCCATCTTTCGTCATCTATAGCTAACCTATTGGATGACTGAGACGCAGGCGGCCTTAGGGTGTAAATTTTGTAACATCATTTGCACTCGCCAGAGTAAACTCTTCTAAAATAGAAGTCAGAAAATTCCCCCTGTTTCTGATGGAAAATTTAGTTTCTGATGGAGAATTTACTCAACGAACATGTAGCGAGTGTTCAAAAACACACAACAAAAATAACAGCCTGCTATTTAAGATTTCGCTCACGCATAAACCAAGCTACTAAATTATGATCACAACCTTTAAAAGTAAATACCTCATAAGCTTATTGTTGGTTTTTTTTATTGTTCTGCTCCTGGTAAACTCTGTTTTCACGCTTCTCAATGGCCACACCATTGTTAAGAACAATGCTTTAAAAATTGAAACAGAGGTAGTTAAACGAAGAACTGCGGGCATTATAACCGACATCATCCATGGTGCAGACCTTGCTGTACGCGGATTTGCGCTCACCAAAAATGATCAATTGGCTAGTCCTCTTATCGATGTATTTAAAAACAAAGATTCTGTTTTTAACAGCCTTGATACGTTGCTTGTCAAACAACACTATGACATGTCCAAGTTCAGGGAGCTGAGAGCGGAAGTTGAAGATTATCTCACATTTTCACGAGAGATGATTCAACTCGCCAAGCAAGACAGCATGAGACAATTTGTGAAACTTTTAAACGAGGATCGTGGGTATGGCGTGTGGAAGAAATACGAGGCGTTTTATTTGCCCTTATTTGATTACGAGGATTCATTAAACGCTAAGGCTGATGAAGAATATATGAATGCGATTTCCAGAAATCGCATCATTCAGATAATACT
>DATJHZ010000559.1:0-3035 GCA_035493595.1 Cyclobacteriaceae bacterium
GATAAAATCATTCCGGTAAACTTCATTGAGGCTAAGGACTAAGGGTTCACCGTTATTGTCAGACAGTGTGGTAGTTATCTCATCGAACGAAAAGACTTTTACTATTTTAATGGCGATCACTTCTTTTTTATTGATGCGGCAAAATTCATCAGGAGGTAGAAGCTCAAGAAGTTTTTCGAATGAGATATTCTTTAAGGTTAAGCTCACACCTTCTGTAAGCCAGGCAGTTTTATCTCTGCTATCGAGGTCGGAACTTTTAAGATAGCGTAACTGATCAAAGAAAATTATTGCCTTTCCCTTATCGGTATTGAGTTGAATGAACGATTTTACCCGAGTGCTACTGCCTAATCTTTTGACCGCTTTTTCAACAGCCTGTTCGAGGCGTTCTTTTTTAACTGGTTTGCGAACATAATCTACAGCATCCAGATCAAAAGCTTCGGCTGCATATTCTTTGTAGCCCGTGGTAAAGATTACAGGTTTGCCGTGAAGAAGATTTGCCACCTGCAATCCATTCATGCCTGGCATTTCAATATCCATGATGCAAAGATCGAAATCCAGGTTTGGCACTTCAGACAAGAAATTCTCCGGACTGTTAAAGGCCTTTACAACTTCCAATGCCGGAATTTGTTCACAGAGTATTTTTAAATATGTAAGCCCTGGCAACTCATCATCGAGCAGCAAGCATTTTAGCTTTGTGTTCAAGTAAATTGATTTTTAGATGAGCAATATAAACGTCGCCTTCAATGAATCGATCTATCTTAAATTGATCTTTATAGATTATCGCAAGTCGTTGTTCTAGTGTTTCTATTCCAATTCCACTATTTTCTTTTTTGATACTGGATTTGGTTGAAGCCTTATTAGAAACCGTTAGATAAAATGTGCCGTTACGGAATTCAAACACAATGGATATAAACGCATCTGCACGTTGCAGATCAGCATGCTTAAATGCATTTTCAATCAGATCGATAGAAATCAGCGGTGCCAGTAAAGGTTGATGATAGATGAGATCTGTTTCGTCAATTTTTGTTTTTACTTTCAGTTCAAACAACGGACTAACTTTTATTTTGTTAATCTCGATCAGGTTCATTGCAAAATCTATTTCTTCCTTGGGCGTTACAAATCTGTTTCGGCTTTCATATAAAATATAGTCCAGCACGTTAGCAAGTTTATCCAGTGCAAAATAAGTCTGATAGGCATGCGATTGAATAGAGTTAAGAATGTTTTTGAAAAGGTGCGGATTTAATCTCGACTCTAACGTTTGAAGTTCAAGCGTATTTATTTTCGTTTCAAGCCTTTGAAATTGAGATTCAATTTCACTTTTCTTTTTTGTAGATCTTTTTAATTGTATAAACAGATAAACAGTTGATACACAAAAACACACACCTGCAACGGCAATGAAAATGATTATTGTTGATATGAGTTGATCAGCGTGCATAGAAGCTTCAAAAATACAACATTCTTCAGTCAAGTAATACGGTCAATCTTCGGATTTTCGCGGGTAATCTAACCACCTCATTCAAAAGTAAGATTGAATTTTTATCAATGTTCTATTTGTGCATAAGAATGAAAAAAACGACCAGATAGAAAAGCAGGCCGTAAGCGTTCTTTGTTCAATACTTGCATATCATGTTTAGACATTCTGCTAATCATGTTTGAAGTGTTAACAAAGCTTACAAAAAAAGAGAAAAAATGAAAAGAATGAAGAAGACGATTTCGTGGTTAACAATGATTTCATTAATCACTATAACAGTATTTACCGGATGTCATAAGGACGATGTTACTACTTCCTCAACAGCAAGTTCAGACTGTGATACATTAACAGGGGTTGCAAAAATTGTTTGTCTGGCAGAGGCTTTTAAAGCAACGCTTTCATCTTCACAAGTATCAACGCTGCAATTGAGCTACACTTTTTCAAACGCAAAGACGTGGTCTAATTTACCAGCTGCTATGTCGGCCAGAATTGGTATCAGGCTCGGTAGCTTAAGCTCAGCTCAATTAGTAGCTGCAAAAGCATTGATAAAAGAAATGACCGGAACCACTGCCAATGAAGGATACGATGAGGTTGAACAAGTGTGGTTGGCAGACGACTATCTTAATGCTAATGGTGGTGGAAGTGATTACGGCTCTGGAAATTATTATTTAGCATTTCTGGGAACACCATCTACAACAGGCACCTTTGAAATTTTAGAAACAGGTCACCACAAAACAGTTGCTAATACTTATGTTAATGGAGTTTTGGTTGGTGCTACACCACACTTCGAAGCTGTTGAACCAGTATCATGGACATCAGGCTCAACTACTTATGCACCTATCAGCCAGGAGCGCGATGCTTTTGTGGCATTGCTGGCCAGCTTAAACAGTACACAACTCAGTTCAGCAAAATCAAGCTCAACGTTTAGTGACCTTGTGCTGGTGCCTGGCCAAGAGTGGAAGTTTCCTACCACATCTTCAGGTTTGCAATGCAATGGATTAAGCTCTGATCAGAAGCAATTGTTGTTGAATGTAATTGCGACTTACACAGGTGATATTGATGACACAGATGCAGCAACGTTCCTTGCAACTTATACATCGGAGTTAGATAATACCTACATTCTCTACAGCGGCACAACATCAATCGCTACGAAGTACGATTACTTCCGCATTGATGGTCCACATGTTTGGATTGAGTTTATAGTAGCCGGTGGAATTGTATTCCCATCAGGTGTGCACTTCCATTCAATATGGAGAGACAGGTCAACAGATTATGCAGGAACAAAAAGTTAGAATTTGGAGAAAAGGAAAAATCAGGGGAAGTATTAATTAAATTATTTATCATGAACAAAAAGACAGAGTTAAAAAATCAAAAATTAAGAAAGACAGTTTTGTCATCGATTGCAATGTGTTTGATTTTGGTGACGCTATTTGTAGCGTGTCAGAATGATGATTCTACCAGTACAGGTAGTAGTGCGACAGTAACTGCATTGACTTGTGGTTCAGGTACATTTTCGGCTGAAGCAACAAGTGGAGTTTCATATTCAGGAACAGCAACAATACCT
>DATJHZ010000560.1:0-5087 GCA_035493595.1 Cyclobacteriaceae bacterium
TATTATACTTTTCTTTCATTCTCTTACAAAGATCAATTGTTTCATTGTGCCCTTTCCATTTTCCAAAAAGCGCTGGTGGTATAATAAATATAATGATTGAATTATGGGCCTGGGCTACTTTTATGGTTTGTTCAACCATATTAGAATTTTTGGTAAAGATCTCTAAACTCTCTCCTTCCAGGTAAGCCATTTTAAATCCAGCATTTACAACTGCTGTGTCCAGCTTAAGCAGTTTTTCACTTTTTGCCTCTGAAGACTCAGGAAAATGGAATAACCATTTAGGATGCAGCTTGCTGCTCACGTATTGAAGCAATCTGTTAAACTTATTTTCCCCATCCTTGAATTCTAAATATTGTAAAAAAAAATCAAAACTAAATGGTTCAAGGTCAAACGTTCTGGTGGCTTTGTTCAGGTAGTCACCGTATAACAGAGGTGGTGACAGCACATAGATAATGGTATCAATCTTTACATTTTTCGAATAAAAATATTCCAGGTAAAAGCATTGATCATTCACACCGCAATTGGCATATCCCTGGCCGAGATTGAGTACACTCTTATGTAAAATTTTTTCAATGCGTAAATGGTTTTTATCCCTGGAGAGATTGCGTGCGTGTGAGATTCCCATAAAGGCAATATCATAGTGCTCGTTCTCTTTAAGGATAAGGGTATTACTTTCAGTTTCGTAATTCTTAAAATTTCTTCCTTTTACAATGGCAGAGCTTAACATAACAAGCAATACCAAAAGACCAATAGAAAGAAAAACAGCCACCAGCACTGTATTCAATAAGGATTTTTTTTTCATTTCTAAAAAGCAAAGTATATAAATTCAGTCTTACTGAAATTACCAAACACAAAAATGAATAACGCTATGCAAAAATAACCAGCCCAACGCACAGCCCTGTACCTAATGAGAGAGCGATCTAATTGCAACGCATGTTGTTTCTCACGTTGCAACCATTCAATAAAAACAAAAATGATTATACTAATCATGGTTAATATCATGTTAGTATCTGTTATCTCAGGCTTAGTAAGTAAAGTTGACGAGAACATTTTTTTAAGATAATCAAAAGCCTGGTACACGTTTGGAGCACGGAAGAAAACCCAGGCTACTACCACAAGAAAGAATGTAAAGACCATTTGAAAAGCTTCCTTAATACTTGGAAACAATTTTCCTTCGGCTACAACATTAGTGTTCTGCTTATTTTGCTTCAACAGCATGAGTGGCAGAAAATAGATTGCATTGATCAATCCCCAAATAATAAAGACCCAGTTTGCACCATGCCAAAATCCACTTAGGAGAAAAATGATAAATATGTTTCTAATCTTCATCCACGTGCCACCTTCGCTTCCTCCCAATGGAATATAAACATAATTCCGAAACCAGGACGACAAAGAGATATGCCACCGTCTCCAGAACTCTGCGATATCCCTGGAGAAATAAGGGAACGCAAAATTTCTCATGAGTGTAAAGCCGAATAACCTCGCTGTACCAAGCGCTATGTTAGAATACCCGGAGAAATCGCCATAGATTTGAAAAGTGAAAAAGAGTGCGCCTAATAGTAACGTACTTCCAGACTTCTCTTGATAGTTGTTAAATATGTCATTGGCGTAAATTGAGCAATTATCAGCAATAACAATTTTACCAAAGAAACCCCATAACATCTGGCGAATGGCATCGACAGCTTCATAATATTCCAGTGCTCTCTTTTTGTAAAACTGAGGCAACAAGTTTTTTGGTTTCTCAATAGGTCCGGCAACTAATTGGGGGAAGAAGCTAACATAAGCAAAGAATGAAATTGGATCGGTAGCTGGTTCAATCTGTTTTTTGTAAACACTAATAGTATATGCCAAGGATTGAAATGTATAAAAGCTGATCCCCACTGGTAAAATTACACGAAGAGTACTGCCTTGAATTGGCTGACCAAAAAAAGTAAAGGCATTTACAAAGCTGTCAACAAAGAAATTATAGTATTTAAAAAATCCAAGAAAGCCTATATTAACTACAATGCTGGCAAGAAAAAGGAGTTTACGTCTAACAGGATTCTCTTGTTTAGATAATGCCAAACCAACTGTGTAGTCTAATGTTGAACTGAAGAAAATCAGTCCTAGAAAGCGCCAATCCCACCAGCCATAGAAAATATAACCTATAACCAGCAAAAAGAAATTCTGAAGTCTTAAGTTTCTATCGAATACAAGCCAATATAGCAAAAAGGCTATGGGCAAGAAGAGGGCGAATTCTATAGAATTAAATAACATATGGGGGTCTTATTAAAACACTCCAACACTTACAACGCTTTTTTTCTACAATACGCAAAATGCTTTTGCCTTTGTGTCCTGACACTCCGCTAATTCAGTGTCTGCTACGATACGTTATAAGAATTGTGCTTAACTAATCAATTCAGTTTCTATGCTTAATCTGGGAGACAAAATTCATTTTATTAAAAATCCCAACCCACTGAATCAATTTCACCCTTTTCTAAATAAAAAGCTCCTTTAACAAATCAAGATGAGGCACTTCTGCCAGTTAAGCCAAGATAGTCATTAATTAATGTAAATGATACACATACTCCAGTACAAATTTGGATAATATTTTTTATACCATTGAATGTGGTGATGAGAGTTCATAAGAAATCCAGGGAATCCCTGTTAAAGATGCTCCTTTACTTGAATTTGCAGAAGTAAGATTAAAACACTAGAACAAATTAGTATCAATAAACTCATTCCTGAATTTACCTTCAGGATCGTGCTGGTTTAACAACTGTTTGAAATCATTTAGTCTCTCTATGCGTGACTGAAGAACGGAGGGTTTCAACGTGAACAACTTGGCCCAATGTGGTCGTGGATTGAATGGCTCGAGTTGTTCTTCTATTTTAGGTAACAAATTAATAACAGCATCCCAGTTTTGTTTCCATGTAGTGTGAAGAGCAACGCATGGCTTCTTGTAACAAGGGCTCATCCACAAATCATCAGCATCAATTGTTCTGATCTCGGAAATAAAGATGTGCGGTGCTATTTCTGATTTAAGTTTTTCAACTGCCATCATCGCTTCATAAGCATGTTCGATGGGAACAAAGTATTCGGACTGTAACTCTTTACCCGCGCTTGGTGTGAAACCCATTTTAAAATGCGGCATACGTTCATACCACGGGCCGGGCACGCCCAACTGATCAGTACAGTTTTCAGCAGGTTGATCTTCTATCGGGTGAAGATTTTTTGTGGCGAGCTTAGCGCCAAAGAACTCAGGTGCTAAACTTGTTGCACTCCCCTCTTCTACTCTGCTCTTAATCCAGACTTCACTAACATTCTTATTCTGCCAATCCGTAAACAAACTCACACTATAACCACTGGACATGATGGCCATGAAATTCTTTTCCAATTGTTCCATCGGCAGGTTGCGATAAACAAGTTGCTGCATCTTAAAGGTTGGCAGAAGATCGAGCGTTACTTTGGTTACAAGTCCCAGGCTTCCAAGTCCAACAACAGCGCCATAAAACGCATCACCATCTTTCTTTGACAATGAAACAACTTCTCCTTTACCATTAATAAATTCAATAGCCGAAACACCGGTAGAAAGATTTCCATTCTTAACACCTGAGCCATGTGTTGCCGTTGCAATTGAACCTGCTATAGAAATATGTGGCAGCGAAGCGAGGTTGTGTAAGGCATAACCATTTTCATCAAGGTATTGACAAACTTCACCATACTTCATACCAGCTTCAACAGTTACGGTATGATTAACTTTATCTAAAGAAACAACCTTGTTCAAATTGCTAAATGAAACCAGGTTGTCAACACTGTCTGCAATTTTATTGAAAGAATGACGCGAACCGAGTCCGCGGAGTTTTGATAATTTTTTTACAACATCCTGAACTTCTTCAACCGTCTTAGGATAATAAACCTGATCGGTACCATATTCAAGATTGCCTGACCAGTTCTTTAGATGCTCCTTCTCAGGGCCACAAGATGAAAGACCAGAAAGCATAGCGCCACCAACCAGTGCAGTTGATGTTTTCAGGAAAGTTCGTTTGTCCATATCGTTCATCTTTAAATAAAATTATATTGTCTTATATCAGCTCTTCGGGGTTGCTTGATTAACGGTGGTGCTTTTTCTAGTACTCTGTAAAAGAATCAAAACACCTGCTAATACAAAAGGAATACTCAGGATCTGTCCCATGTTCAGAATCATTCCATCTTCAAATGCTTCCTGGCTTATCTTAAAATATTCATCGATAAATCTGAAATCAAATAGTATAATTAAAAACCATCCCAGCATAAAACCATTTTTAAGTTTGCTTCTATGCTTGTACCACATCCACGACATCAATACAAAAAGAAAGAAACAGTTAATGGCTTCATACAATTGAGCAGGATGTCTTGGAACATCGTCTATTGCTGTAAAGATAAATCCCCATGGCATTGTTGTAGGTATACCAATCATCTCTGAGTTCATGAGATTTCCAACTCTGATGAGACAGGAACATAATGCCGCCACAACGGTAAGTCTATCCAAAAGCCACAAATAAGAAACCTTGGTTTTGCGAACAAACAAATAGGCCGCCAGTATTATCCCTATAGTGCCACCGTGGCTGGCGAGTCCACCCTCCCAGATATAAAATATTTCGATCGGATGTTGAAAGTAATACGCAGGATCATAAAACAATACATGACCTAATCTCGCGCCAAGCATGGTACCTAAAACAATATAAAGCGTCATGGTATCAACCTCTTTCTCAGATCTGCCTTCCTTCTTATAGATGTAGGTCATAATCTGTTGGCTCGTAATCAGCGCTATGGCCCATAAAAGTCCGTACCATCTTACCGGGTGATCCAGTCCGGGGATTACAAAAATGTCGGGGTTAACATCCCAGGTTATGTATGTTAATATGTTCGGTAAAGTCATTCTGTTATTTAGTGCAAGTGATTAGTATGAAGAAACAAATTACATCAAATATAGTCTGAATTCATGAACCATAAGTCACATATTGATCTGGTTAAACTTAACAAAACTGAAACTGTTTTTTCTGCGTTAAAATGGAAAAATTTGAAGTATGAATTTTAATTCTCCGAAAATGATCAAAGAGTCAACA
>DATJHZ010000561.1:0-3432 GCA_035493595.1 Cyclobacteriaceae bacterium
CCTGTAGAAATAAATACTCAGTTTATTTGTATTTGGTTAACATGAAACAAAATAAAGTTGCCTGGCAATCTTATTTGAAGTGCTTGTTGATGGCATAGATTTTAATGATGTGTTTGTGTTAACTAAAGAATTATGAAAAAGGTAATCTATGCTATAAGTTTTTTCACCCTGCTTTTCTTGTTTGCTGTGACACTGCATGCACAATCAAGACCTGTAACAGATCGCGGTGTAATTGAAGGGTTACGTGCTGATTTCGATAAACGTAATGCATCAACACCCGATGTGGAGGTAAGTTGGTTTAGTTCTGACTATGGCTACTATGGATTGTATTCCATTAATCAACGGGCATATATGACGCGATATGACAAGGATGCTAATTACATAGAGACATTTGTGAGGAAAGAATGGAATGATAATGTTTCGTCCACTATACGAAATGGTTTTAGCAAAAGTCTATATCAGGACCAACATGTTACCGGCTATTGGGAAGTTGTGGATTCGGACAGAAATGGATGCTGCCTGGAGGTGACAAGCGCTAATGGAAAAACTTCAAAGATCTGGGGTGATGATAAAGGGAGATTTTCTACAGAACCTTATTCAACCAATACTTCTAATTAATAGCGCAATAGTTATTGCGCAAGCGTCCGCTTGTGCACTACCCAATTCAAGCGTCCGCTTGCATAACTATTTATACCAATCTTAATTTAACGTTGAGCAAAATAATTTTATTCTCGCCAGCGGACGCTGGAAATAGTTAACGTCCAAGCGAGACGCTTGAACGAGAGGACGATACTAATTATCCTTGCTGTATTTATTTTTATATTCAATAGGTGTTAGCCCGGTTATTCTTTTAAACACATCTCTAAAAGTTTTTGTATCGGTGTACCCTACATCATACATTACATCACTAACATTTTTTCGTGTTGCTTCAAAGCTTCGTTTTGCTGCCTCCATGCGTACGCGCCGCACATACTCCATCACATTATTATCGGTTGCCTCTTTAAATCTGCGTTCAAAACTTCGTCGACTGATATTTACACGCTCGGCTAATTCATCAATTGCCAGACTTTCTGTATAATGCGATTCAATATATTGTTGAGCATCCAGAATCTCTTTGTCCTGATGATGCTTTTGTCCCATGAAAATGGTAAAGACTTTTTGATCTTCTCTATCAATGTCTATAGCATAAAATTTAGCGACCATTATGGCCATATCTCTGTCGGTATATTTCTCAACAAGATAGAGCAACAAGTTCCAGATAGAATTGGCGCCTCCGCTGGAATAGATGTTTCCCTCATCTGTGATAATTGATCCATCAACCAGTTCTACTCCCGGATATTTTTCTTTGAATTCATTATAATAAGCCCAGTGTGTTGAACATTTTTTTCCGTCGAGTATACCAGTTGCTGCTAACAAAAAAGCACCGATACACAACGAGGCCATCTCTGAACCATTTTGATGAACACGTTGCAGCCAGGGTATAGCCTCTTTGTTCATTTCAATAGCCCGGCTAAGATCGCCACACAAGGCTGGAATAATGACCAGGTCTGTATGCTGCACTTCATGAAGCAGTCGATTAATATTCACAGAATACTCACCGTTTTGTACGGGTATATTTTTGTCTATGCCTATAAACTCAACATCAAACAGTGGCGCTTTGCCAGAGGCTCTATATAAATCATTTACAGTATTGAATATTCTGTACGGTGGCGATATGGCCTCGATAAAAGCGCTATGCGGAACATAAATGGAGATCCTTCTCATACTAATTGGCATTTTCTCCCCCTAATATAGCCGTTTTCACACTTCATTAAAGATAAGTTTCTACCCCATTTTTGTATTGTTCATTCACTAAAACAAAGACATCAACATGAAAACGATCAGTACAAAATCAATTATCCACATCATCATCATTTGTTTGATGAGTACACTTTCTATTATCAGCGAAGCGCAAGGAATTAAGGCAAACGCTTCTGGTTATGCACCTGTAAATGGTCTTAAAATTTATTATGAAGAATATGGCATGGGCGACCCTGTTGTGCTGTTGCATGGCAGCTTTATGAATATCAATGTCAATTTTGGTGCAATGATACCAGAGTTAGCCAAAACTCATCGTGTTATTGCTCTGGAGATGCAAGGACATGGACGGACGGCAGACATTAACCGCGCGTTATCATTCACGGCATTAGCAGATGATGTAGCAGGGTTGATGAATTATTTGAAGATAGATAGCGCGACGATAGTAGGATATAGTATGGGGGCAACTGTTGCGCTGGAACTTGCTCTAACGCACCCTGAGAAAGTGAGTAAGGTTATCTTTATTTCATCGGTATATAAATCTGACGGATGGATAAAGCCGGTGAGAGATGCATTTGCCATGATGTCTGTAGAGATGTTAAGCAACACTCCGCTAAAAGAAATCTACAATAGCCTTGCCCCCGATAAACTTCATTGGAAAACATTTGTAAGCAACATGATCAAATTTGAAAACATACCGTACGATCTGGGTATTGAAAATATCAGGAAGATGAAAGCTCCCATGTTGATAATACAAGGTGATAATGATGGTGTCGACTTAGCCCATACAACTGAACTATATACGGCATGTGGTGGTGGGATTTTTGGTGATATGATGCCCATGCCTAAATCACGATTAGCTATTTTACCAGCCACATCGCATGTTAGCATCATGATGCAAACCAATCAGCTCAATGCTCTCATTCTACCTTTCATACAATAAAAACTAAAACAACGCAAAATATAAAACTATGAGTAACTTAAAATTAAATCAGAACATCACACCATTTTTTTGGTTTGATGGCAAAGCCGAAGAAGCCATGGAGTTGTACACTTCTCTTTTTCCTGATTCGGCAATAACATTAAAAAAATACTGGGGCGATATAGCACCGTTCCCTCCCAACTGGGTAATGTCGGGTTCCATTGTGATCAATGGTTTAAAGATAAATCTGTTTGATGCCGGACCTCAGTTTAAATTTAATGAATCCATTTCACTTTTTGTTTCATGTAAAACCCAGGAAGAGATTGATACATACTGGTCAAGACTATCTGAGGGTGGAAGCGAAGGACAGTGTGGTTGGTTAAAAGATAAATTTGGATTGTCGTGGCAAATTGTTCCGGAGATGCTTCAGCATAAGCTTGATAACGGAGAGCCAATGCGCGTTGGAAAAATGATGCAGGCGCTGGGAAAAATGAAGAAGCTGAATATTGCTGAGCTTGAGACAGCCTATAACAGCTAGAAGTAATTGGACTATGTATATGAGGCATCTGCAGATTTCTTTTATTGAAGAATATGTAAATGCCTCATTACTATTTAAGGATGGTATACTGCCAGGTAGTCCATCATGCTGGCATATAGCTTGTTCAGGTATTTGCGTATTTATTAAAAGAATTCCTCAGGATTTGTTTTACATC
>DATJHZ010000562.1:0-9800 GCA_035493595.1 Cyclobacteriaceae bacterium
AGGTGTAATAGATGCCGCATCTCACGGCGGTGGTGCAGGTGGAGGAGTTGGGATTATTTTCGAAGTGAATCCCCCAACGAGTGCATATAAGCAATACGCCAGTACGGCAGGTACTAACGGTAAAGATTGTGCTTCATGTACTGGTACAACTGGTACTCAACCTGCAGCCGTAAGTACATCTAAGATTTCAATAACAGGTCCTTTACCAGGTCAACTTAGCGTGTTACCGATAGAGTTGATTTCATTTACCGCAAAGCAAGAAGAAGATGTTGTTCAGTTAAACTGGGCAACTGCAAGTGAAAGAAATAATGACTTCTTCACAATAGAGCGATCATCAAACGGACATGACTTTTTACCGATACTCACTGTGAAAGGCGCAGGTAATAGCAAAGAGACAATACAATACTCGGCTACCGATAATAGTTTTAATTCTAAAGTCACATACTACAGATTAAAACAAACAGACTATGATGGCAAATATGAATATTCTAAAATAATTTATATCGATACAGAAGTTGAGGAGCTTAGTGTTAAAATGTATCCTAATCCTGCCAAAGAGAAAGTAACTATTACAAATCCCGGGCAAGGCACGATGGCCATTGCAGTTCATAATGATAAAGGAGCATTAATTTTTGAACAGGAAACGGATAGTGATCTTCTTGAAATAGAAGTATCTGAATGGCAAGAAGGAATTTACATTGTTGAAGTAAGCTATAAAAACAAAAGCAGCAAAATGAAACTAATTGTTAAGCGATAGTCAGATTAAAGAAAGAAATCATGATCTGTAATATTCCTTTTTAAGGAGCGGACAGATTTTGTATCGTTCGTCTTTGGTGTCTTCATAAACTGCTTCCAATAATTCATAGACATGCTTGATTCCTATTTTAGTACACCATTCAAATGGGCCGTAAGGATAATTAGTGCCTAACCTCATTGCAATATCAATATCACTTCGACTGGCTGTGCCTTCTTGAACTGCATAGTAAGCTTCGTTGATAATCATACAGACAACCCTGGGTGTTACTAATCCTACCCGATCATCGACTAACAAATAATCAGTTCGAAGATCACGACAGATTTGAATCAGCTTGGCCTCGTCTTCTTTCTTCCAAAGACTAACTTCAAGAATATTTCTATTTAAAAAAGTAGGCATGCCATTGAAGCCAAACAGGAGACTGCTAACTTTATTATCACACGAATGTGTCAAGTCACCCAAGCTAACTTTCGATGTGTTGATAAAAACTCTCGTTGTATTTTGAGCATACATTTCAAAACAGGCGGGCTCATCATCTAATGTAAAGTCAAAAACCAGATGCTGATTAATTAGAAACTTTTCTGCTTCACGATGATCACGTTCCCATAGATAGTGGTGATGAGTTCCAAATTTAACCTGACACTCATTGAAATTTTCTTCCTCTCCGATGACCAGAATATTCATTCTCTTTTGGCGATTGAACTAGTTAGTTATGTAATTTTGACATTCACGAAGATAATTTTTAAACGTTAATATCATGTCAAAATCTGTAGTTTATTCTGATCAGGCTCCCGAACCTATTGGGCCTTATAGCCAAGCCATTAGTTATGGAAATATGCTTTTCATAAGTGGACAAATTGCCATTCAGAAATCAACAGGAAAAATTATTACGGCAACTATCGAGGAAGAAACTGAACAGGTAATGTTCAATCTGAAGGAGGTTTTAAAACAGGCGGGTATGAGTTTTGAAAACGTGGTTAAAAGCACCATCTTTTTAAAGGACATGAATGCTTTTCCGAAAGTGAATGAAATCTATGGAAAGTACTTTGTTAATCAACCACCTGCCAGAGAAACCGTTGAAGTTAGTCGTCTGCCAAAAGATGTAAATGTTGAGATTTCTTGCATTGCTATAAAGTGATCTGACTTGTCAGGTTTAACTTCATTTTGATTAGTCCTGCAACTTTAAACAGTTCTTTTGAAAACCATGATTTCTGATTCGTAAATCTTAAATCATCCTTTACCTTTGCAGTCCTTTTAAAAACATAGTGAAATGAGAGAAGTACGAGTTCGTTTTGCACCTAGTCCTACAGGCGCATTGCACATTGGTGGGGTTAGAACAGCACTTTATAATTACTTATTAGCCCGCCAGAACGGTGGCAAAATGATTCTTCGCATTGAGGATACAGACCAGACCCGCTTTGTGCCTGGGGCTGAAGAATATATTCAAAAATCCCTGGCCTGGGCCGGAATTAAAATAGATGAAGGTTTTGGTGTAGGTGGTCCCCATGAGCCTTACCGCCAGTCTGAGCGTAAGCCCATGTACATGAAATATGCTCAGCAATTAATTGACGCTGGCCATGCATACTATGCTTTCGACACGGAGCAAGAGCTTGAGGCAATGCGCGAGCGTCTAAAAGCTGCGGGCGTACCATCACCTCAGTATAACAGCATTACTCGCACTCAGATGCGCAATTCTGTTACTCTGCCAGAAGATGAAGTTAAAGCCCTCTTGGCATCTTCAACCCCTTATGTTATCAGATTAAAAGTACCACGCAAGGAAGAAATAAGACTGAATGATATGATCAGAGGATGGGTAATGGTTCATTCCGCCCAGATCGATGATAAAGTTTTAATGAAGTCAGACGGTATGCCGACTTACCACCTGGCCAATGTGGTAGACGACTACTTGATGAATATCTCACACGTTATTCGAGGTGAAGAGTGGCTACCATCAGCACCCTTGCACGTGTTGCTATATAAATATTTTGGATGGGAAGACGTAATGCCGCAGTTTGCGCATTTGCCTTTACTTCTTAAACCTACAGGTGATGGAAAGCTAAGCAAGCGTGACGCCGACCAGATGGGCTTCCCCATATTTCCGCTTGACTGGAAGGACCCTCAAACAGGTGAGCTTGCTAAAGGCTTTAAGGAGTCAGGTTATTTGCCAGAAGCACTTATTAATTTTCTTGCATTTTTAGGATGGAATCCTGGAACCACGCAAGAGATTTTCTCTATGGACGAACTTATTAAGGCTTTTTCGGTGGAACGCATTGGCAAGGCCGGAACCAAGTTCGACATCTTGAAAGCACAGTGGTTCAATCAGCAATATTTGAGATCAAAATCTGACGAAGAGCTAGGAGGCTACTTGTTAGAGTCACTTGAGAAAGAAAATATTGCTTGTACAAAAGAGAAGGCTGCTAAAATTGCCAGTGTTATAAAAGAGCGCGCCACCTTCCCGAAAGATTTCTGGGAGCAAGGCAAATTCCTTTTCTATGCACCCACAACATTTGATGAAGCCATCGTAAGTAAGAAATGGAATGATGATGCTATAAAAGTTATCACTGCCTACCGGGATGAAATCTCTAAACTTTCAGCGATAGAAGCATCTGCAGCAAAAGCATTACTTGAACAGGTAACAGCATCACTAAATATTGGAACAGGCAAAATTCTGCAAGCGGTGAGGCTATCTATTACCGGTGCAGGTGCCGGGCCAGACCTGATGATGATCATGGAGATTATAGGCAAAGATGAAGTTATAAAACGGATAGACTTTGCGCTCCAAAACATAAAAGTTAAAGTGGCCTGATAAATACTTTACAGAAGACCCGAAGATTTAAAATCCTTCGGGTCTTTTTTTTCGTTACTGAAATAGTAAATTCAAATTCATGTCTAAAGAGAAGAAAGAAGATAAAAAGCCGAAACCAAAGGTTCATAAAGAGCTTCAGGGTTTTGATGTAACCATCGATCAGTTTGGTGAAATCAGATCGAACATGAACATTGAAAAGATCAATCAGTTTCTGGATAAGAATGTTGACGATAAGAAACTGGCTGAGCGCGATGATTATGATGATTTGAAGAAGGGTAAGAAAAAGAAAAAATAGACAACTTAGCAAAACCAAATTTATTAGAAATCAATAAAAGCACCCATGGCATCACACGAAATCGACTATCAAATCAAAGGTGAGAGTATTCAGATTGTAGAAGTAGAATTAGACCCGATGGAAACAGTTATCGCTGAAGCGGGTGCCATGTTATTCATGGAAGATGGTATCAACTTCGAAACTAAAATGGGTGACGGTTCTAATCCTAATCAGGGTTTGTTTGATAAATTACTTTCCGCAGGAAGCAGATTGATTTCGGGTGAATCATTGTTTTTAACTCACTTCACAAACCGAGGTGCCAGAAAAGCTAAAGTAGGATTTTCAGCTCCGTATCCCGGAACTATTATTCCTGTAGAACTCTCAAAAAGCCCCAACAATGAACTCATTGTTCAGAAGGATGGCTTTCTCTGTGCTGCCTATGGCACAAAGCTCTCCATAGCATTTAATCGCAAGCTAGGCTCAGGTTTGGTTGGAGGTGAGGGCTTTATACTTCAAAAATTACAAGGCGATGGCAAAGCATTTGTGCACGCCGGAGGTACTGTTATTGAAAGAACATTAAATAATGAAACTCTTCGTGTTGATACAGGTTGTGTTGTTGCCTTTGAGTCTCAAATTGATTTTGATGTTCAGACGGCTGGTGGACTTCGTTCCATGGTGTTTGGAGGCGAAGGAATATTTCTGGCAACATTGCGAGGCACGGGTCGCGTGTGGCTTCAATCCATGCCAATCAGAAAATTGGTGCAGGCTCTTGCTCCTTATGGTAGAAACAGCGGCAAGGAAGCAAGCTCAATATTGGGCGGACTCTTTGAAGATTAGTAGTGCCATTTCTTGAAGCAAGATTCGGGAGTCTGAACTAGCTACACTTGGAATTGCTTGTAAATCTCGAATTGATTTTTCCTTTGTACTCACTCTTGACAATGTCTTCTTTTGTCGATAATTCTACGCTGCGCAACCATGCTGTCTAATTGACAATTCATTGAATTATTTGAGAATCTTCTACTGCTATAGACATTTATTTTCACAAAGGCTGACTCAATAAGCCTGACATTCGATCCAGATCCAAAAGTAAAAAGATCAAATAGAGTAGTTTCTTCATGGTTTTATGCTTTATTTGAACTGCTACAAGATAAAAAATGAGTGGTTGCGAAGCGGCCCTGAATTAATTCGATATTATTTTTTGTTTTAGTGGCTTACACATAATTTTGCGCATCTTTTACTAAACGAGAAATTTGGTATATGGCTAAGAATAAAAAAACAGCAAAACCCTCTAAAAAAGCAGTAACAAAAGCCAAGCCGGTAGCTAAGAAAAAAGCAACACCGACAAAAGCAGCCAAAGGTCCTGCTAAAAAAGTAGTTGCTAAAAAAGCAGCTCCAAAAAAAGCAGCCCCTAAGAAAGTAGTAGCCAAAAAAGCAGTGGTAGCCAAAAAGGCTCCTGCTAAAAAGATAGTAGCGCCAACGCCAAAACCAAAAGCGCCCGTTAAAGCTGTAGCAAAGCCAGTTCAGCCACAAGCTGAACCTGTTGCAACGCCAAAGCCTGTTCCATCGCAATTGACAATGTTCCAAATGCCAACTCAACGACCTATTGCACACAAACCAACAAAACCCTCATCAAACAAAGACGACAGAACCCGATATTCTGAAGATGAACTGAAGGAGTTTGAAGCCCTGATCAACGGTAAACTTGATAAGGCCCGTGATGAATACCGAATTTTAAAAGAAACACTTAATCGCAATAACGACGAAGGTACCGACGCTACTTCAGGCGGAAATACTAAAGTTCTTGAAGACGGCGCAGAAACTGCAGAGAAAGAAAATTTGAGTCAGCTTGCAGCACGTCAGCAGAAGTATATAACTAACCTTGAGAATGCATTGGTTCGTATTAAGAACGGTACCTATGGAATATGCTCAGTAACGGGTAAGTTAATTTCAAAAGAAAGACTTATTGCAGTACCTCATACTACACAGTCTATTGAAGCTAAAATGATGCAGCAAGACTAATCCACCTTCTGTAAGAGGTTGATTGAGTTGATGCCGCGGAGTTGAAATAATTTAGAAACCTTACAAAAACCTTTACAGTCTTGGATTTTCTACAGAACCATATCGAAGCCTTGATTTTTTGTTCACCGAATCCTATCAAGCTTCCTGATATTAAAACTTGTCTTTCTGAAATGTTTGGCGCTGATGTGCCAGAGGAGGACATTGTTGGCGCCATTCAACGTGTTGAAGAGAAATTTCTAGGTGATGAGTTTTCTTTTCAACTCTATAAAGCTTCAGGCGGATTTCAATTTCTTACGAAGCCTGCTTACCAGGCAAGTATAAGTATTCTCCTGAAACAACAATCAAAGAAGAGGTTATCAACTTCGGCAATGGAAACTTTGTCCATCATTGCTTATAAACAGCCTATATCTAAAACAGAAATTGAAAATATTCGTGGTGTTAACTGTGATTATGCTGTTCAAAAATTGTTGGATAAAAGCTTAATAGAAATTACTGGCAAAGCTGAGACTATCGGCAGGCCTATGCTCTATGGTACAACGCCAAAGTTTATGGAATACTTTGGTATTAATGATTTGGTAGAATTACCTGTACCTAAAGATTTCACCAATGAAGTAAATACAATTGGAGAAAATACAGATTTAAAAGAAGCCGATGGCCAAGCGTAACGCATCATCAGGCCGATCAGGCGGCAGAACCTCTGGCCGATCAGATTCTGGTAAATCATTTTCAGGAAGAAAAAAATCAACGGATAAACCTTACGGTAAGTCAGAGCGCGGAGGAGATTCAGATAAACCGAAATCCTCCTTTGGCAGCAAGAGAAAATTCAGCTCTGATAAACGTGATGACTCAGCACCTAAGGATAGCGCGAGAAGAAGCGCTTCATCGTCTGCGAGATCATACCCTAAAAAATTCGACAGAGAAAATCCTTCGCGTTCAGAAGGAACCAGAACGGAGAGAGGTTCCTCAAAAAGTGAGCGCCCATTTAAACGTGACGATAAAAGATCAGAAAGCACAGGCTCTGGTTTCAAAAAAGATAACGAGCGTCCAACAGAGCGCAAATCAAGATCATCTTTTACAGGTGATGAAAAAAAATCTGAGCGCCCTGAGAAAAGATTTGATCGAGATTCTTCTGATGCAAGATCAAGTTCAAAACGCGGTTCATTTGATAAACCTTTCAGAAAGAAAACCGAAGGGGGAGAAGACTCAACGGATGACAGGAAAGAATTTGTACCCGCTAAGCGTTACGAATCAAATTATAAAGCAAGAAAGAGCTATTCTGGTAAGTCGTCTAAGTCTGAAGAACGTAAACCATCAGACCCGGAGATTATCCGCCTGAATAGGTATATAGCCAACAGTGGTCTATGTTCACGTCGTGAAGCAGACGAATATATTAAGATGGGTCTTGTTACTGTAAATGGAAAAGTTGTTACAGAGCTTGGTCACAAAGTAAATCGCTCAGATGAGGTTCGTTACGAAGACAAGGTTTTGAAAGCTGAGAAACCTGTTTACATTCTAATGAATAAGCCAAAAGGTTTTCTTACTACAACAAAAGATCCGGAAGACCGAAATACTGTTATGCATATTTTGGGTGGCGCTGTACGTGAACGTGTTTACCCGGTTGGAAGATTAGACAGAAATACAACAGGTTTATTATTGCTTACTAATGATGGAGACCTAGCTGATAAGCTCATGCACCCATCTTATAATGTAAAGAAGATTTATAAAGTTGAGCTAGACAGACCAATAACAAAGGCTGACTTCAAAAAGATTCAGGAAGGTGTTCGCCTCGAAGAAGGAAAAGCCATGGTAGACGATCTTGCTATTGTGTCAGACGATGGAAAGACAGTAGGTATAGAACTGCATATTGGATGGAACAGGGTAGTCCGTCGCATTTTCGAATCATTACAATACGAAGTAGTAAAACTTGACCGATCTGTATATGCTGGTCTTGATAAGAAAGACCTGCCGCGTGGTCACTGGCGATTCTTAAAGAAAGAGGAGGTAGTTATTCTTAAGCATTATAAGAAGTAAGAGCTACTTCAATTAACTTCAAAATCATATTTATCGGGCACGGTAACATCACCGATTTTAACCGTAATTTTTGTCGTTCCTGGTTGAAGACCTTCGGGCACTGTAAATGAAAATGTAGTTGAATCACCAGGTACATAATTTATTACAGTGGCAACCAATGAATCAAATTTTACCGTAACACTATCAGCGATGTCGCAATAGTAATGGCCTCCCAGACTTATCTTATCACCAACAGCGCCAGATCTTGGAGCGATCGAATCTATAGTGTGTGGTATAAGTGTAAAGTCTTGCTTAGAATTTACGGTTAAATGATCAACAGTGACTGATACTGTGCCAGTTGAAGCCCATGGCACAAGTTTGATAACTAATTGAGTTGTGGTGGCAGATAATACAGGACATGGAAATCCATTTACATGGACGAGATTTTCACTTGAATTGGCACTAAAATTCGCTCCTTTAATGGTATCCACTTTGTCAACAGAGGTACTTAGCGGTGAAAAAGATTCAATTGTAGGTACATTTATTGGCGTGTAGTTACAACCCAATATCAAACAGAAGTGTCCAAGACAGATAAGTAAAGCTAATTTAAGACGGATTGTCATGAAGCTGTGAATACTCTACAATATTTGAAAGAAATTGTTCCAGTTCTTAACGAACAGTATAAATTAAAATTATTTATCAACTTTGTAACTTTAAAATTAACGTAATAATATGAAGAATTGGATTAATTTGTTTTTAGGCTTGGCTATAGTTGGTTTTTTAGTCTCGTGTAACAAGAGTAGTGATCCTAATGCTCAGCTAAACAAGGAACTGAAAGTGTTGGATAACTACCTTTCAACGCATCATACCGGAGATTACGTGGTATATGATAACTATTATGGAAACAGAATTCAGATAGATAGTGTTGGAGGCGGCTTACCTCCTCACTCTGGTCAGACAGTTACGATTACTTATGAGGCAAGACTTTTTCCTGATACGTTAACAGTTTTTGACTCTAAAACTATTACTAGTAAAATAGATGACATTTCTGTTTATGGTTTAAAAGTTGGTATTTCTTATTTGTTCCAGGGAAGTAAGGCAACGTTGTATATACCTTCTCCAAATGCATTTGGAAAAGAAGGAACGACCAACGTACCGCCAAACACAAGTGTTATTTACAATGTATCACTAGATACCGTTATAAGAACTGCAGATCAATTTACTCAATTCAAAGCGGATACAGCAAAAGTAAAACACTACATAGATTCATTGGGAGTTAATGCCACATATCATCCAAGTGGATTCTGGTATACAATGGATGCAATCGGCACTGGAGACTATCCCAAGCCATTCGATGTAGCAAATTTTCATTATAAACTTGTGCTCATTTCTAACGGAGCCTCATTACAAGAAAGCGATCTGACAAATAGCATATTCGGATTAGACATTGACGCACTGAAGATTGGTATGTTGCTTATGAGAGAAGGCGGGAAGGCTACTTTTTATATTCCTTCAGGGTTGGCTTATGGTACGGCTAAGGTGGGATCAATCCCAGCAAATGGAAATGTAGTCTTTACCATTCAACTTAATACGCTCAGTAATCAATAAGGATTTGCGCGTTCAATAACAAAAGAGCCAGATCATATTGTGATCTGGCTCTTTTGTTATCAGTTAATCACTTTCCTATTTTCTCGTAAGAAGTACAAATACCTTTTATAAGAGAAGAGCTGAAGCCCTGATGCTCCATTTCATTAAGACCAGCGATAGTACAACCTTTTGGAGTTGTAACTTTATCGATCTCTTCTTCAGGATGGCGATTCAATTTTAAAAGTAACTCTGCCGCACCTTTTACAGTTTGCGCTGATATAAGGTTAGCAGTCTTCGCATCAAATCCAATCTCAATCCCGCCTTGTGTTGCAGCGCGAATAAATCTCAAC
>DATJHZ010000563.1:0-5058 GCA_035493595.1 Cyclobacteriaceae bacterium
TTTTTCGTGATCAAGAATCTATGTGTAGGACTATCAGTACCACTTTCGATTTCTAATACTAAATACGATAATAAAGGTGCCGGTGTAAGTTTTGGTAATGCAAAATCCAACAGTTATGGTGCGGGGCCTTTTGTTCGTTATTACTATCCCATTATAGACAATAAACTTTTTTTGTTAGCTGAAGGAACGTATTCCTGGAGTAAAGGAACAAACCATACGAGTGTCTATGATTTTAATACAAATACAACAGAACCTCTTAAATATAGTACAACGATCAACACATACAAGTTTGGTGCGGGCATAGCCTTTTTTCTTAATGAACATACCAGCCTGGAGTTGCTTGGCAATTATCAAAAGTATAAGACAACGTCTGATCAAGATCCGAATTACCTGATATTGACCGACAATAAACAATCTAGCATTTTTTTAAGTCTGGGATTAAAGATTTACATACCTGCCAAGTAAGAGCAATCAGTTGCTGTACGGAGTTCAGGGAAATGTACGGACTTCACGGAGTTTTTTCTCTGTGTAACTCTGTACATCCTCTGTGTTTCTCCGTGTAATAGCTTTAATTTACTTTGGACTTATGGACAATATCTGATTACATTAGGATAAGTATTAAATTCACTTTTTTACAAACATGCATAAATCGCGAATTGTAATTCTTTTGCTAAGTGTAATATCCTTTACCAGCCTGAGAGGGCAATCTGTTATAACCGAACTCACTTTGCCAGGCGACAACATTGAGAGCATTCAATCCTTCACAAGTCGCGAAAACATTTACCTGTTCTTAAATGAAGCTGATTCCGTAAATAAAGCCTATCAGATAAAACCCGATGGTACGCACAAGCAATTGACTTTTGATCGTATTGAAAACACATTGCTAGTTGGTGTCAAAGATTATAGCGACAGTTCCTTGTTTTATTACCTGCTCGGAAAAAAACAAGACATTAAACTTATTGCCATGACTTATAACTACACCACAGGCAAAAGCAGATGGCTTGAAGAAGAGATAAAAATTGATGGCCAGGTTGTAGGTGTTTCGAACGATGAAATGTTCTCCATCATTTACTATCAGAGAAATCCAAATCAGTTTAAAGTCATTCAGCTTAAAGGACTGGAAATTGAGAATGAGAAATCTTTTGATCTGCCTATGAGCCTGTCTATCGATTACAAATACATTACATATATCCGCGATTATACGTTGCCCACTATTGCCGATGGCTCTGCTAAATATAAACTCTATAAAAAAGATCAGCAATTAATTTTCTCCATCGACTATACACTTGTTGAGAGTACTTCGGTAGATCCTCAAACAACAGTAATCACATTCGATCTGCAAAACGGAGAACAAACATTAAAGAGCTATCCGGCTAAAACAAATGATTTCTTCAGGTCATTCGTGCGTCATAATTCTCTTTATCGATCAGCCATGTCGAAAAATAAATTTGAGTTGGAGATTCTAAAAATATCCAATGGAGAAATCCTGCAGAAGAAAGAACTTCAACGAGACACGGCTCTGAAAAGAACATACGTGTATCTCAAAGACGGAAAAAGCCAGCGCATCAACAAACATGAAACGTTGTACGACATGATGAAAAACTCAGTATCGGCAGAACCTTCGGTAATAGCTTTACCCACTAATGATACCTGCAGAACAACCATTGTGTGGAGTACTTATTACGCTAACGAAAATATAATAAACATCACCGCTCCTACCAACATAAACCAGGATATCGGAATTTTAAGAATGGCCGGCACGGTTAAGCATGGACCAAAAAAACCAACATCACTAAGACGCTATTTTTATTTAAGCGCTAACTGCCACCACGAGTTTGAAACCGAAGGCAATGTTAAATCAAAACGAGAAACCATTGATGAGTATGAAATTGCCCAGGACAAGAAAAAGATCTTTTATACCGACAGAGCCTGCTTCAATTTCCAGAACAACATCATAGCGCTCTACTTCAGCGAAAAACAATCCAAAATTACTTTAGTAAAATTCTAAAGGCTATTACACTGAGTTACACAAATAACTCACGGAGGTTCACAGAGATATTTTATTTCAGCTACACCTCCTGATTCAGGAGGGACAGATTCTGCGCTAAGCAGAATCTGGGGGGTTAATTTTCTTTTACAACTATCTTTTATTAAGATGTGTCTGACTAAAAAACAGTTGATATGAACTTAAAAGTAACTCTCATCTTCGCATGCTGTATCATAACATCAGCACTTCAAGCACAAAAAATAAATTTAGAATTTCTTGGCGGGCCAAACGTTTCAATGATGTATGGCAACTTTGGATATCATGATGTTAATTCGAAAGCTGGTTTAACTTCTGGTCTGGGTCTAAGCTACATGTTAAAAGAACATCTCTCGTTAAGCGTTAAAGGACTCTTCGAACGAAAGGGTTGTACCGGGAGATATTCTGTGTATTATGATTATAATGGGGACATTGCCGCATCCTCTCCCTTTAAGTACAAGTTCCGTTTCATTTCAAATTACCTTACACTACCCATCACTGTACAATACACACGAGGCAGGCGCATTAAATATACAGGCGAGGCTGGTGTTTTTACGGGCGTGCTGATCAGAGAAACATATAAGACGAACCAGACCAACGGACCAAATTTTGAAACGACCAATGTCACCAACACCAGCAAGCGTATGGATGCAGGCGTTTCTCTGGGTTTCCGTACAGCTTTTCCAATCGCCAAAAAAATAAACATCAATGTTGTACTGCTCGACAATTTAGGATTGCTCAATACTTCTAAAAACGGAACGGTGCGAACAAATGCGTTTAACATCTTAACTGGCTTGTCGTTCTCGTTGTAACTTACTACAAAGTTATTGCACGGAGTTACACAGAGAACTCACAGAGGTCCACAGAGAGATTTTATTTTCAGCTACACTCTTCCCTCCTGATTCAGGAGGGACAGATTCTGCACTAAGCAGAATCAGGGTGGTTAGTCTACCCATCTTACAAGCGTAAAACATTTTCTCATTTTCAAGTTAACAATGCAACACAGAGATATGGTTGAGTTGAAAAGAATTGACCACCCTGTCTCGACGTGCCGTCTGAGACGGTCCCTTCTGAATCAGGAGGGAAGTAATGAGGTGGTAACTAGATGAATGATAATGCTAAAGTCTATTTTATTATCTTAGCAACAACATTTACCTATGAGAACTGCCATCATCTTATGCCTATTGATTTCCGTAATAAGCTGCAATAAAAACCAGACTAAAAATGATAACGCCAACGTAAGTCCCCTATTCAGTGAGTACGTTAAAACGTTACCTCAAGTCGCGTTACCATTATCTATTAGCTGCGGAATAGACGGAGCAAAGGAGATAGAGCAAGCTGAGAAGTTTAAAAAATTTATTCACACCTATGCAGAACGTGTCTTAGGCACGTTACCAACCAATGGAAAATATAACCTGATTATTTATGGTCGTGTAGGCGATGACATCTACCCTATTCTGTACTCGTATGACAGTTCAGGTGCAGTGATAGATTCGCTAGACCTTATTATAAATCCTTGCGGCGGAGCAGATCAAACTCAAATTCCGCATTCATCAGCATTTATAAGTAAGGACTTAACTTTTACGTTAACAGACACTACAAAACTTATTCACTACCCTGCCGGTTCAATATCTGTAGACATTTATATAGTAGACTCTGTACGCATAACAAAAATCGTACATCAGATTGATTCAAGAGGTCATTTTATTGTGAAGTAAAAAGCTTCATACAAATCACCATTCCTCCTGATTCAGGAGGGACAGATTCTGCACTAAGCAGAATCAGGGTGGTTAGTCTGCATATCTTACAAGCTTAAAGCATTTTTCATTTCAATTTAACAACGCGGCGGTCAGAGCACTGGCTTCCCCCAGACACTAGAGTAACGGTTACTTCTATGCCAAGTCTATTAATTATCAGGCCGGTAGAGTAAAAAAATTGGGAGCCGTTAGTTTTGTAAAATTAACGGCTCTTTTTTTGTTACATGATGGTTAGTCTGAAAAAGAATTGTTTGAATTCGACGAAAACTAACAACCTATCATTGATAACTAACTTTGAAGAGTATGATACAATCAACAGGAATAAGCATAGATAACTTTTATATTCCACCATTCACGTTGGATAAAGGAGAGATAGTAATAATTCAATTACCCAACGGGCCTTATTTTGAAGAACTGCTTTTTAAACTTGTTGACATACTAACTGACAAAATAAAAAATGAAAACATTGAAATAGGAACGGCACTGAGATTTATCGAACAGGTGAATGAAGGCTATTGGAGAACACTGTTCTTTCCGTCAACAGTTAAGAGATACATAAGAAAACATAGCAACCCAGGTAACGACGTGGCTACAACCATTTATGAGTTCGATGGAATAAACCAAAATACAAAAATTAGCAAATTGCCTGGTACGCAACGGAAGCTCCTGTCGTTATGGACAACATTTTCTTGGACAGATAAAATCATCTTCGATCTCAGGGGAATAGACCCACTGGGAGGGCAACGAATCTATGATCTTATGAAAAAATTAGTAGGTAATTCAGGTGCTGCCATTTTGATTGACTACAATGACGAATTTAAAGACAATTGCACTAGGTTGGTAAAATTTGAATTAATACCGAAGGTTAGTAACATTGTGAAATAGTATGAAAAAAACAATCAGATTCATTTTGCTTATTGGTCTTATAAGTTCTTGTAATTACCATAGAAAAAAACTATGCAAAGAAGTTACTCTTGACGACTATTCTGTCGATATTAAATTTTATTCACATTTAGATTGTGGAGTTTTTGAAAGAATAGTTCTTGCATCACAAAATGGAGATTTGACATACAGAGAAAAATTTAAATTAGATAAACTATATAAAATTCACAGTAAGAACAATTGTGAAAAAGCCCAAACCGACACTTTAGTAATTAGCCTGAGTAAGATACAATGCGACAGTATTTTTGACCTGGCAAATAACTATGTTAATAACACTCAATTCAATATTCATGTATCCGCATGTGCTCCAATGCCTATGAAGGTAGTGTTAGATGG
>DATJHZ010000564.1:0-7208 GCA_035493595.1 Cyclobacteriaceae bacterium
TTAAATAACATTTCTTGAACCTCTTCAATTGAATAGCTTGAATTTAATATTTCTATCTCGTTAAAACCAAACTCTTTCAGTCCATAAGTGTAGCCACTATGCCTTCCTTTTTCTTCTCTAAGTCCGAAGTAAATCCAATTCATAAGTGGTAGATCGTCATCAGTCATTGACTTTGCACCTTCAATGTAAAAATCTGTCGGCAGAACTAAAGTTTGATTACCAAGATAGATTCCAAGTGAGTTTGTATTTGCCAGTATTGAGCTTGCAGCTTTAGTAAAAGTTTTAAACATACTTAGTTTCGAGTCATCTGGTGATGTAACTGAAATAATGATATGTGCTTTATGCTTTGGCGTCAGATCTTTTGCTTCTGGCCATAGATAAGATATTTGAGAAGGGAATTCCAATTCATCTCCAGGAATTGGTAAATTGATTAATGCTATTCCAATCTGTGAGTTCTTAAGTCCAATTACTCCGACACCTTTCTCATCGTCATAATTTTGATCAGTTATATTAAGCTCATATTTGTTTTTTAACTCTTCAGTAATCCTTTTGAAATCTATTTTTTGTGAATCATTCAACAATACCATTCCCAATACAATGTTTGATCGGTCTTTTATCTCATTGTCGTCTCCTGTGAATAACTTACTAGTAAAACCGAACATGGTTAATAATATTAAGGTTATTATCCCAATTGTAATTGATTTCTTTGTCATAACTATTCAAAAATTATTGCATCCAAATATATACGGCATTCGCATATTTTTCGAAAATAAATGAATGTCGATAGCCAATTCCTTTGAACCTACAAGCCAGCTACACTCAAGCCAGAGACTAATTATGATGATGTAGAGCAGGCCTGACATTCCTGGAGTGCTTTAAATAACTCCTGCTTTGTCATTTGTTCAAATGCAATATTCTCCTCGCTTATGATTTCAATCTCGCCCACAATGAAGTTAAAAGTCGTTTTGTACCTCTAAATATCAAGTAAACAAGCAAACCTGTCACAAGAATTATTATTGTCAATATTGACCATGTAATCTCAGGCGGATATATTGTTGTGTGCCAAACGGGAACTATTGAAAAAGTGGCATCACTTACCGATAGACTGAGTGCTACGTATACCGTAAGACTTGTTGTTAGTCCGGCTAGTGCAATTAGTCTAGCCTTTTTTTCTGTTCATCTGTTAAATTAAAATTGCTACAGCCCTGGGTCCCTGAAATAGGAGACTCAGGCGAGACAAAATATTTGATCTTAGTTATTCTTTTCCTCGTTTGTTATTTTGGATTTAATATTGTCAAGACCTTGACCGCCAATTGCAAGGAATTTGTCCTTTAGTTCTGGGATTACTTGTAAGGCTTTTTGAAATTGTGACGAAGAAATTAATTCATGCCATGGACTTCCATGGTGATCTTTCTCCATGAGTCGCATTGGCGCTTCTTCGAGCCTTGTCAAGGCTGAACTAAATAATCTTGACTCTAATTCTTCATCAATTCTAGCTGCCTCCCGTCTATAACCCTCATATGCTTTGGCAACTGAAGCTTTATATGCATAGTCCTCTGCCAATTTAAATCGTTGTCCTATTTGTTTAGTTGCAATCCACGCAAACCAAATCGGAGCACCAAAACTAAGAATCGACAAAAATATCTGTGTCCAGATATATCCCATATCTTTTTGATCTTTTAAAGCTGTATTTAAGATATCAAATCTAACTGTTCCAATATAGACTCCAGCCCCAAGAGCAATAAGGAGTCCCAAAACCCAAATCCACATTGAATTGGAAAGCTTAATCGCGCGTTGATCAAAGGCACCTGCTAGACCTTTAGTAGTAGTAATTTTGTAAGCTTCTTCACATTGAGCTACTAATTTGTCGGCTTCATTTTTCTTGTCGGTAATTGTCTTTGATGTCTCGTCAGCATCCTTATAGTAGGTATCTATTTTTCCATATAGTTCAGCCGCATCAGTAGAGAATTTACTCACTTTTACTCTTGCCTCCTTTAAACTCTCTAAGTCAGTTGGTAAAGATTCAGCAGCTTCAGTTGCCTCTTTAATTAATTGAAT
Organism: Cyclobacteriaceae bacterium; assembly: GCA_035493595.1. GTDB lineage: Bacteria > Bacteroidota > Bacteroidia > Cytophagales > Cyclobacteriaceae > DATCRE01. The sequence continues at coordinate 2,059 of DATJHZ010000564.1, forward strand.
TTGTCTCTGTAATTCATTTTTTTCAGGAACAATTTCGCTCAACTCCGACTGAATCGAGCGTAGTCTCTTTGCCAGTTGGTTTGGAAGAGCCTTATTATCTTGTAAGACCTGCCATCCAAATATAGGTTCTAAAGTTGCTGTAATCCATTCCAATAGTGATGTGTAAACCGCAGAGGCGTGTACGCCATTTCCGTTAAATAGATATTGCAATGTTTGAGTTCTGAAAATTTTTATTCTTAATGGGATTTTTAGCAAATTATTCTTCAGATCATCTTCAACTATTTCAATATTTAATTCTTTTATTCTTGTAGAAAGTCTAGTTGATTGTGCTGCTAGGTCAAATCGATTTAGTGGAGGGCAGCTCCATCCCCAAAGCTCCGTCATTGTTCTATCATCCGTAGACGCCTTTATTATAGCAGCACCTAGTTCATCCAGTGATTTGCAAGTTTCTTCTAGTGTTTTTTCCATAGAGGTCTTTTTGAATAATTATAGTCACCTATTTATACAGGCCTCAATCATTGCGCTTTTCGAGGTCGTATCTCATTCTGGACTAGCTTATATAATCCTTCCCTAAAATAATCACACTGCAGCAAATAAAAAACCATCACAGCTCTAAAGTCCTTTGCTTTCACGCCTCTTAATCTCAACCATTAATTCATCATATGCTTCCAATGCCTGACGCCCTATTGATTCTTTATTAGCAGTAATCAGCTTGCCATGTCTATCCATGACATCATAGTAGAAATCAAAGGTCTCATCAGCATCATCATTGAGGCCAACAAAATTCATGATCAGATCATCGAGGTTGGATTGATACGGACAATTATCAAGGCCAAGATCAAGAAGAGCATTGAAAAACTTGCGGCTTTTTAATTCTTCCTTAATGAGCTGCAGAGTAATTTCCTTTTTGGTTAGGAGTTGATGCACGAGATACAAATTTTGTAATGAAAGATTGTTTAAGAATATATAAATAAAATAAATAATTGCTTAAAAAGCAATTATAAATCATTTATAATACACTTAAAGTGTTAATAAATGATTTTTTATCGAAAAATCAGAATTTTTGGGTTGCCTATATTGCCCATAAGATTGCATTTGATGCATTTAAAATGGCTACTCAAACTCCAAATTACAACCGAATAAAAGCTGTTTTAGCTGAACAAGACAAGACTAATCTCTGGCTTGCCGAGAAGCTAGACATGAACAAAAGCACCGTATCCAAATGGTGCACGAATGATATACAACCTACCATAGAAACTCTTTTCAAAATTGCTAAGGCTCTTGATGTTGACGTGAGAGAGTTGCTTGTTTCAACTAAGTGAAAAATAATAACCACCCTGATTCTGCTTAACGCAGAATCTGTCCCTCCTGAATCAGGAGGGAAGTGGGTTGGGCAGAAGGCTTTAAAATGCAACAGACTGCCCTGTTGGAGCAGCCTGTTGGTTTTTGGTTTGGTTGAAAAAATTCTTGCTTATCGTTTTGCTACGGTTTTGGCGTTTGTTAAAAACTGAATGTTCATCAGGATAAATAACGACTGCCCTGCAGGCGATTTTTCATTGCGATATACAAAGTAAACATCATGCTTGCCTGTTGTTGGTGTTATCACAGCAGGGATCATGCTTGGCGGCGATGTCATCGGCGGACCTGTGGTTGGAACGATGAGTGGTGTTGTTCCGATCATTGTACCTGTTGGTGAATCAAGATGAATTTCTAATGTGCCACCGGCTGCATGAAGTAATTGCTCAGGTGAAGTGATCATAAACAATGCCTGCGCAATGTTGGTAAGATCAATTTGCTTGAAGCCAACGTATGAGTTGTTGCCAGAACCGATCATCAATTCAATCGGTGGGTTTGGTAATTTATAGCGTTGTATGCCATCAACAAAGTCGGCTTTGCCTGCTGGTATGTTGGCGCTCTTCAGTACAAGAACTTTTTCTGTCATCACTGGTGCTAAACCATTTGCGCCTTTGTCAGTGTATGAAGCGCGTAAAATTAACACACCCTGATCGCTCACGCCTTTAGGAATTATTGTAGTGTATGTTCCCTTGGTTGGCAGTGACTTCACTACTTCTTTATCACCAAGACTTAAAATGTATTTTACAATTTCGGTAACATCACCTTCTGATAATTGTGGGTGCGCTGCCATGGCTACTTCACCCCACACACCGTTACCACCATTGATGATCTTCTTCACCAGGTGATCGATAGCTTTTGGATCGTTCTTGTATTTCTTCGCTACGTCGAGATACATTGGCCCGATAGATTTCTTGTCTATGATGTGACATGATTTACAATCGCTCTCAGCCATCAGTTTTTTACCAGTAGCAAATTGTGCCGAAGCATCTGCCGCTAAATGGCCTTGTGCAATTTCAACCTGATCAAATCCTTCTTTGAGATAATCAATGCGAACAGAAATCTGATCGGGTGAGATAGTGCCACTTTCAGAATCGCCATCTTCTTTGTCGCTTACTTTAACTGTATAACCAAAAGGCAAGCCCGGGAAGAAGTACGATTGATTACCGTCAACCTCGAAACTCACTACAGGTGGCTCATTGCCTGCCATAATTTCTAATTCACTTTCTGACTTCTCACCTTTTGCATCGGTTACTGTAAGCGTTGTTTTATAAATACCTGGCTTATCAAATGTAAAGGACGGATCGGGCTCTGTGAATGTCTTCAATGCTTCTCCACTTTGTGAAGCTATCTTCCATTCATATTTCAACTCGTCATGATCGAAATCTTTTGTTCCGGCAGAAGAGAATTTTACGGCCATCGGCACAGAGCCTTTCATTTTATCAGCTGCCATCTGGATCTGCGGCTTACGATTGCCTCCGTTATATTCAATCTTGATAAGACGTGCATCGTCGTTGCCCATAAACCAGGCTGTTCCATATTCCAGCATATATAAGTCGCCGTTAGATGCAAACTCCATGTCCATCGGGTTACTAAACCTGTGTGATGGCATGAAGTGTTCCATCGAAACATAATTACCTTCTTTATCCATGGTCACAGCCATAATCCAGCCGCGCATCCATTCGTAGATAAACAATTTACCATTGTAATAATCCGGGAAAGCGTGCGAAGCATTCTTGAAATCTTCTGAATAAAACACGGGCCCCGCCATAGCTGTGCGACCACCTTTACCTACCAGCGGAAATTCAGGTGATGCATCATAAGGATACCAGATGAATGCTTTCTGTGCAGGAGGCAATTCTTTCAAACCAGTATTGTTCACAGAGTTGTTAACAGGTTTTGCGGGATCAAACTTTTCACCTTGTTTGCCTGTAGCAAAGTCTCTTGTATTGTACGCCTGGTTATCGCCTACAAAATAAGGCCAGCCATAGAAGCCGGGCTTGCGCGCCTGATTAATTTCATCGTATGCTTTTGGTCCACGACCAACAGAATCTTTACCGGCATCAGGACCAACATCTCCCCAATACAAATAGCCAGTATGTTTATCAACAGCAATGCGATAAGGATTACGTGCACCCATCGTATAAATTTCAGGACGTGTTTTTTCTGTTCCTTTCGGGAAAAGATTTCCTTCAGGGATAGTGTATGTGCCGTCTGGTTCGGGGTGAATGCGTAATACTTTACCACGCAAGTCGTTTGTGTTAGAAGTTCCTTTCTGCGCATCCCATGGGCTACGTCCCGGACGTTCATCCATAGGTGCATACGCTGTAGACCTCGGACTTGTATTATCGCCGGTAGAAACAAATAGATTTCCGTTAGCATCAAAAGCAATTGATCCACCGGTGTGGCAGCATTGCTCACGTTGAGTAGCAACTTCTAAAATTACTTTCTTGGATGATTCAACAAGCTCATCACCTTTAAGTTCATAACGTGTAAGTGTGTTGATTGATTTATCACCAGCAGGTGAATAATAGAAATACACCCAGTTATTTTTTTCAAAGTTTGGATCAAGTGCAACACCTAGCAAACCATCTTCCGCCTCTGACTGACTTCCATCCTTAAACTTATACTTGGTGCTCACCGGAATCTTTGCAATCACTTTTGTTTTCTTCGCTGTTGGATCATAGATCTTCACGTTACCTCTGCGTTCAATAAACAGCACGCGCTCACCTGGCAACACAGCAAGTTCTACGGGCTCTTCCAGTTTTTCATCCAGCACAACTTTTGTAAAACGATTTTCTTCCGGCACGCGTGGCGTATGTGCTAACTCATAGTTCAACTTCGAAGGACTATCTCCTCCTAACACATAATGGATGCCACCCCACAAGTGTTTCAGATATAAAGGATCAGAATATGTTTCATCAGTATGTCCCATGTTGGTATAGAAGGAACGACCTCCATCAAATTCTTTATACCATGCCATTGGATGATCATCACCGTTGGTACCACCCTTGTATGATTTCTCATCAATCTTGATTAGTACCTTGTTATCAGGGTTAATATTTTTGAAGCTATAGAACTCATCTCTATGCTCCCACGTCTCCGGGAAGGAGTCAGTGGCCATGTTATTTTTATCAACGATATGAAATGTTCCATCCTGCACGTTTGGATCTAATGGATGGCCTGCAAAATAGGCACCGGCAAGTTTGCCATACCATGGCCAGTCATACTCAGTATCAGCAGCGGCGTGAATACCTACATAACCTCCGCCTGCCTGGATAAATCGTTCGAAATCATTTTGTTGTTCCTGGTTCAGAACATCTCCTGTAGTGCTTAAAAAAATAACTGCTTTGTAGCGTTTCAGGTTTTCTTCGTGGAAGTTGGCTGCGTTTTCAGTCGTGTCTACCTGGAAATGATATTTTACACCCAGCTTTTTAATGGCTGCAATACCTGCTGGTATTGATTGATGCCTGAATACTGTGGTTTTAGAAAAAACAAGTACTCTTGGTTCTTCATTGCTAGATGTACATGACCATCCTTGAAGGATGATAATTGCTATCATCGAAAGCCATGATAACAACTTCGTAGCGTTGGTTTTACGTTTCATACATGAGGTTTGGTTGTGAATGAATTGTGTCTACATTAAGGTACTAAAAAATTCCGCCCCGATAAGAGTCGGGGCGGATTTATAAACTAAACCATTATGTAAACTATACACAATGTTAATCAATTTGATATAATATCAGTCGGATTTTATTTGAGTGGCAGATATTAAATAGTTCAGATTATTAAGTAAT
>DATJHZ010000565.1:0-19846 GCA_035493595.1 Cyclobacteriaceae bacterium
AATAATATTCAATCTCTTCCGGTCTTTTTCTTGGCAATCCTATTTTGATTGCGCATTTTACTAGTTGAGAAACCGAGACATTAACCTAAACAGAATGGCTACAAAAAAATACGATGTTGTTATTATTGGAGGAGGACACAATGGCCTTGTTGCTGCGAGCTACCTGGCCAAGGCTGGTAAGAGCGTTATTGTGCTGGAGGCCAACGCCGAGATAGGTGGCGCCACAGCCAGCGTACGTGCCTTCCCTGATTTCGATGCTCGCCTCTCACGCTACTCCTACCTGGTTTCTCTGCTGCCCGATCAAATCGTTAAAGATCTTGGTCTCAACTTTAAAACTATTTCAAGAAGCGTTGCCAGTTACACGCCCTTCAATAATCAGGGCCTATATGTGTCACGCAACTGGGACGACAAGACGTTAGCCTCCTTTAACGCTCTGCACGGCGGAGGTAGTGAAGCAGACGCATGGCAAAAGTTTTATAGCGAAGTATCAGAGTTCGCGCAATACATAGCGCCATCATTGCTCAAGCCTTTGCCAACCCGGTCAGAACTGAAAAAAGAAATTGGCCTTAGCAAAGTTTGGGATTACCTGATTGAAAATCCTATAGGTGAAGTAATCACAAAAACATTTAGCCATGACATTGTGCGGGGCGTAGTGCTCACCGATGCACTCATCGGTACGTTTGTTTCTGCTTTTTCAATACAGGCCAATAAGTGTTTTCTCTATCATGTGATTGGTAATGGCACTGGCGAATGGAAAGTGCCTGAAGGAGGCATGGGCAAACTTGTGCAAGAGCTAGAACGAGTTGCCAGAGCATCGGGCGTAACCATTGCTGTTAACAGCCGGGCTACAAAAGTGGAATCTGGTGGAAAAGAAGTTAGTGTTACACTTGATGATGGAAACACTTACGTTGGAAATTATTTGCTTTGCAATGCAGCGCCTGCTGTGCTTGCAAAATTGCGAGGTGTAGAAACGCCAGCGAGTCTTGATGGTTCTCAATTAAAAATCAATATGCTGTTAACGCAGTTACCAAGACTCAAATCAGGAGTAGATCCGCGTGAAGCTTTTGCAGGCACCTTTCACGTTAATGAAAGTTTCGAGCAGATGGAGTTAGCGTATCAGCAAGCCAGCGCTGGTAAAATTCCTTCGCCACTTCCTCTTGAATTGTATTGCCACACACTCACAGATCAGAGTATCTTAAGTGAAGAGCTGCAACGCAAGGGTTATCACACCTTAACACTCTTCGGACTTCATACACCGGCGAGTCTTTTTGATCATAACCATGATGAGCAACGAACACTGGCGTTGAATGCTGCCATCGCATCTCTGAATGAATACCTGGTTGATCCTATTGAATCGGTGCTTGCACGATCTTCAACGGGTGAGCCTGCGATAGAAGTGAAAACTCCGCTAGACATTGAGAGAGCTATTGGATTACCGCGCGGAAATATTTTTCACCAGGATCTTGATTTTCCTTTTCGTGAAGATGACGATGCTCCGGGATGGGGCGTTGAAACAGACGATGCCAGGATCTTCATTTGTGGAGCCGGTGCCAAACGCGGCGGTGGTGTAAGCGGAATCTCAGGTCATAACGCAGCGATGGCTGTGTTGGCAAATGATTAGTTGACTCGAAGTTAAATACCACGAAGAAAGTCGAATCAAAACGAATCGTTGTCAATCAGATTTATCAGTGTGTGTAAGTAAGAGAGCACCTTTCGGGTACATATCCCCACAAGGTGAAAATCATTCACACTGTATTTGCTAATGTTCGCTTCTTTGTTTCAGAGTTTATTTCTCTTTCACCTTTATCCATACATCTTTTTCAAAGGCAAGCACCTGCGTGGTTTCTCCTTTAGCATCTTTGGTAAACTTAAGGGGGAAAGGAAAATCTCTACAGAAAAATTCTGTGTCTGACTCCGCTTCGAAAGTGATCTCTCGTCCGTCCCAACTTTGTTTCAAAGTGAGCTTGTCGTTTTGAGTTGTAAATTTCAAGTGAATATTTTTATTGCCTGAGGCTTCATAAATACCATCAAGTAATTTCCATTGTTGAGGAGTAAGTGTGGCAATTTTTTTTGTGATCGGCGTGTATCCATGCCATCCATAAACTGAGAAAACACTGTTAACAACTTCTCTCAAAATTGTACCGTTATCTGAATTTACCATAACAACAACACCATTACCTCCCTTCACGCTCCCCATGTATATGCAACGAAAACCTTCGTTACCACCACTATGTTCAAAGTATGCATCACCTTCTAATTCATTAATAAACACGCCTAACCCAATCTTGTCGAGAATAGGTGTGAGCCTGGTCTTTGTATAAGATTGTGAAAGTACTTTCGCTGATTTTCCTTCCAGCGACAATTGTGTTTCGATAATATACTTCGATAAGTCTGTTGGATTAGTCCACAAGCCAGCGGGGGCCTGTTCAGGATAAATATGATATTTACCTTTTACTTCGCTGCCGTCTTCATGATAAGCCGTTGCCAGTAAAAGTTTCTTTGCCTGAGGTGGTGGTTGTGTGAAGAAGCTGTTATCCATACCCATTGGCTTCAGTACGTTTGCTGACATAAACTCGTCATAGGGAGTATGCGTGATGTCAGTAACAATAAGTTGTGTAATGGTTGTTCCGCCACCCGAGTATTCTGGCCTCACGCCGGGCTCGAACATAGAACGTACAGCATCTGAGTTTGCAGGCTTTTTACCATCCAGTATCTCAACGATAGTTGGTAGCTTTTCACCTTGCGCATATCCACGAAAGCCATGAACCGAAAGACCTGCAGTGTGTGATAACAGATTAGCAATTGTAATTTTCTTTCCCTTCGAAACATCGTCATAAGGAAATTTCCACGACGTGAGATATGTATTGATGTCTGCATTCAAATCAATCTTACCATCCTGGGCAAGCTTAAGCAGGCCAACGCCATTAAGCGATTTACTTATGGAGGCGGCCTGAAATAAAGTCTCTTGCGTTACCTTTCTCTTCTCACCTGCATCGGCCCATCCGTATCCTTTTACCCAATCAATTTTATAATCCTTAACCACAGCCATACTTAAACCTGGCACCTTATAATAGGTCATGCGATCTTCCAACTTCCATTTGCCTTGTCCGTCGATACGAATAGCGCCGACGAGGCTTTCTTCAACTTGTTTGATTCTGGTCTCTACATCTTGAGGAGGTTGTTGTACCTGGCTGCATGCTTGCGTGCAAACTATTACAAAGAATAGTAATGTGAGGAGGGATTTATTTTTTTGCATAGTGATGATTGGTTAGTTCAATAGTTTAGTTGATTTCGTCTTGGCGATGCTCCACTGTATCTCTATAAAGATAATACTTATTCGTTGTCTTGAACTGACAATAGTTTAGTAAGTGCGTGTTGCGAAAAACAAAGTTGGAATGAATCATGAGATAATTTCTCAGCGATTTAATTTATCTATCTAATGCATAGATTGATAAAAGTCACAATAAATAATGTCGAATGGTTTTACCCCACTATGCAAGCACAAATCTTACTGCGAATCTTGTGAGTCTATTCCTTGAGAAATAAACTCATACAACTAAGCTGTTGCTCTAAATGATATTCTGAATTTGTACTATGTAACTATTTGCTGGTTGAGAAATTCTGGTTACTCGTCTTTCTCCAACTTCAAATCACCACAAACATAATCAAGCAAGTCAGCTGGGTTGACTTCAATAGCAAGTGCGATCAGATAAAGTTCTTCAGCAGTTAGTCTCGCACTTTCCTTATTTGATAACTCGTTAAGCCGTGTTGTATGGATTTTTGTTTTCCGAGAAATGGCTGCTCTGTTTACTGATTTTCGAGCTAAAAACTCTCCTAGTCTTGTCATGAATAATGTTTTTAAGAACATTAATATAATAATTAGGCATATCTATTAAATATTTAAGAATTATGATTGCGAATTTATTCCTAAATTCATTATAATTGTTCCTATAAATGGAATAATTAAGAGCCATGTTAGTTCACGATCCCATTAAAAAACAGCTAAAAGTAGAGATAGAAATTTCGAATATTGAAGAGCTTCATAGCTATCAAAATGGAATTCGAGGCATATTAAGAACGATAGAAATAGCAAGCTGCAATCAGGAGTTGAAAGAAAACCTTAAAGCAGTTTATCAACTCCTCTCCCACCTTCAGCCAGAGCATGCGTTGGTAAGTAACAACAACTCCTCACAACACAATTTAGATCCTGGTAACGCTTAACGCTATGGAACAAACAACCGAATTTTTTAAGTTGAATGAGATAGACCGAAGAGTATTCTTCTGGTTAATCGATCGTGTTAATATCAAAGCCATTAAAAGCTGGATAGATTACATTGAAGAAGAGTACGCAGAAAAATCAATATCAATCAATGCAGATCTTCTGTTTAATGAGGTTCTTGAGTTACGCAAAAAACATTCTGTTGAAAAAGTGTGAATGAAGTAATCATAAATTATTCTACAATGAAATTACCTTCTCATACCGAACTCACACTCCACCTCATCAGAGAAGAATTAAAATGCCGCAAGTTTTTCAACAGCCTCCGTAAACTTGGCTTCCACGATTGCCCCTACCAACCCAACCTCGACAACCTCATCATGGCCTACGTTGGCTTGCCTGATAATGATGATCAGATTTTTAACTTTTACTATACTGTTATGGATACGCATAGTGAGCTCATTAATGAAACGAAGGAATCCGTTTTGGAGATGGCGTTGGAGGTGTATTGTGAATTAATGGCAAGAAAGTGAGAGGCAAGGATTTAATTGGAGATCCATCTGCCTAGTTGGATTTATTTCTCAATTATGCTTAGCTGCTTAAAATCTACGAAAGTTGGATGGAGTTTTTTTATCCGTTTTAAAATGTCTATTTGAATTTCCTTGTGATTATTAAAGGATGTCTGACACCTTGTAATTATTTCAGTTTTCCACGTGCTCCTTTTAAAATCTTTAATATTCAGTAAAACTATAAAAATAGAACCAATTGAAGCGGCTGATAAATTTGCAATTGCTACTCCAGAATCTCCTCGGGCCGATTTAAATCCAACGTCAAAAATTTGCATTGACTTCTGAATTAGGCTTAGACACAAATCACTTATTTCCAGTGGAATATCGGTTGCTAAAACCTCATATTTTTGCTTTTGCTCTAATAGCACTTTTTTCTTTTTATCGTCTGATTCGTCAGAAGCCTTTTTTCTAAATTTTGACACCATACTAAAAACTTCAATATCCTTATGAAATAATTGAATCAATTTTGGTTCGAATTCTGTTTTCAATTCATGCTTAAACTGCTCCATAAGAAGGTGACATTTCTTATAAGCAGGTTTCTTTAATGTTAGTTTGCAAACTGTGAGCATTAATTGTACACCGATTAATGCTGTCAATGCTGCTGCCGCACCTGAGCCAGGAACATGACTGCCAGCGCCAAAATCATTCAATAAATCTATAGCTGAAAGGTCTAAATAATTTTTCGCTTTCATCGAGAGTTTAATAAGTTGAAAATTTCATTTACCGATAGCTGCCCTCTTTAATTTTAAGTTTTTGCTGTAAAAACACCTACTCAACTCTCCACTAGCAAGCAGCGTCAACTTACACTAACTTAACTTCACTCTCCGATTGCTTCGTTAGCAATTCAATTCTTCGAAAATGCAATTCCATTTGCTGTTGCATTCTCATGTCATAATCGTTATCTGTTTCCCCGTACTTACTTACCAGAATAAACAACTCTAAACCTAAAAGAAATGCAAACCAAATAGCCCAGGCAAACATGGCGAGATAAGATTCAGACAGAAGGGAATACATAACTTCAAGTTCATCAAGTAAGCCAACATGTTTCTTGATGTCAGCTTCAATAGCAGGCCGTAAGCTCACCAGCGCACTGTTCATTTTTATTTTTTCAGACCGTATATCAGCAATGCTTTTATCTAACGGTTCCAGAAGATTAGCTTTAGGATTATTTACTTGCTTTCTAACTTTTGTTACCACAGGGTTGTTTGAAGTATCAGTTCTTACAAAAGTTTCATAAGCCATTACAAAGGGATTTCTGGCTAGATCATCGGTAATTGACTTACGCTCATTTTCCTTAGCCAATATTGTTGAATCGATTTCATTTAACTGCACACGTAATTCAGTAGCACGCTCAGGAAATATTTTCTTTACTTCTTCATTGATCGTGAAAAGTTTTTTCTTTTCAATATCCTCAACAAAAATAATTTGATCAATAATCACTGTACCAATTAAAGCCATTGCTACTCCAATGACTAGTCTGAATCTCCGTATCCCACTATGCTTTTTATCCGACAATATTATTTGTCTCTCAATTTGGATGACAATAAAAATCATGATAATGGAAAATCCAATACCCCAGTACCAGTCGGCTTTGAGATAACGGGCTGCAAACTCATAACCAATAAATGCCCAAAGTAAACACACAATCAATAACGCAGAAGTATACTTTATAACACGCTTAATTGAAAGTTCACTGCACGTCTTAATAATATCGTAATTAATACCTGTTAGAAAACACCCAATCGAAATCCATCTGTTTCTCATATAAGGCTACTTATGTTTGCTCAACACTGTATTGTAAGTAATAGCGGCAAAGCCATTTCTAAAACCTTTCCTGTAGCTGAGTATTGGGTTTTGACTCAATCCCTTTCCATTCCTGGAGTCCTCTTCAATAGATGATACAATCCTCATCTCCTCCAATACTGTTTCCTTATGTGTTAGTAATTCATCAACAGTTTCAAGCATACCATTACGCTTACGCGTATCAATATGAAAATCAATGTTTCGCAAATGCCGGACATAGTACGTTCTAATTTTAGAAATCAACAAACTCAACTCATTGTTAATGTAGGTTACCTGTTCCTCCATGTAACTGCTATCAGGATTAATGAGCGCATCTTCATAGCCCTTCTTATCCTGGTTCTGTTCTAAATAACGATATAGAGTTTGCAAGTCACTAACGTCTTGCTTTTCTTCATTTTGATCCATAGGTTCTTTTAGATTGGGTTTTGCGTATTCAATGAAAATGTGCTCGGGTATCTCAGGTCTTTCTTCGGCAACTGAAGGCTTTTCTAAAAGCATAGTTGGTTGCTCTGCTTCATCCAACTTTTCGGGTATTAAAGTCTCTTTGGAATCTGATGATCCGGAATTCACAGGATTTCTTTTAAAAAAATCAAACAAACTCATATATAAACATTAGGTACACGAAATTTACTGTGCCCTTTAATATGGCACTTCTCACAAAGAGTAATCATTAATTGATTTTCATAATCCCATGGTGCTTTAAATCGTTGAAGCGCCTTGATGAAATGATATTGACGATGATGCACCTGAAGACTCTCACTACTTTTACAAATTACGCAAGCATTCTGATCGCGTAAGACTATTTCCGCACGCTTTGCAATCCAACGTTTATCAAAAAGCAATGCACCATATGTTCCATGTCCTTTAGCATTCTCCTCAGTCTCTGGCTCTTTGAAGCTGTCTTGCCCATAAGTAATATCCTTATAACGAGAATTAACTAATGATTGGTAACGACCCTCACCGATGTGAAATCTATGTTGCATCTTTTAAAGAGTTGACTGCAATTCATTAAGCTCACTCCTTAATCGAACTGAGGCTTCATGATATTTATCCATCTCTTCACCCAACTTCTTAATCTCATTTTCTAACTCCTCAATCACAAGAAATTGATTTCGCACTTGCTGTTCTCGCTCAGCAGTTGAGCGTAAAAGCTGATACTCTTTGATTGTACTCATTTTATCGTTAGCAGTCTCAAGGTCTGCTTTGTAAACCATCAAGCGATTTTCCAATCCCTCCTTCAAAGCTCCAATGTCTTCCAACGAATCTTTAAGCATCTGTATCTTCTCTACTTGCCGACGCATGGCAACACGAATAGAGTCCTCTTTAGCTCTCTGCATCACCGCCTTTTGTTCGGCACTTGGACCACATGATATCAATATGTAAGCCAATAGAACGAATGCGCTTATTTTCATTTTTATATTCTTTTAAAGTCCTAGTCATAGTTTTTAAATTCGCAACGTCCCATGTTTTGGGACGCTACGAATTTTTGAAATGAGAGCTTCTTTGAACTTAGCTCAAATTAGAACAGTGTTTACAAAGTGGTTTACCACCAGTACCTGACCTCAGATTCTCTTTTTCAATGTTGTTACCTTCTGTGCATTTATTATTATTGTGATGCACTTCTTGCTTAACGCTGTGATATGCGGGTACCTTTGCCATAAAATTTGGTTGTTTAATTGAAATTGAATTTAAACTCAATTTGCGGTTCGGAATATTGAAGTTTCCGAATGACATCAAATGTTTTCCTAAATGCATTTTATTCGTCAATAGAAAAATTACCCTTGGCAATAATCCTACTCTTATACCAAATCTCAACAGCATTTTGTCCACAATGAAAAAAACTCTTTGAATTATTGCCCCATCCATGAAGTCTTATGATATTAAGATCAGGTTGGTAGTTTATGATCTCTTGATATGAAAACTCATTCTTTGAGTCAGGAGGATATCGGCTTACTGTGCCATCTGGGTTTATGAATTTAACATCCAGCTTAAGGACAATTTTCTGTGGTAGAAGAGCCTTAATCTGTAATCGTGGATTGAGGAAACGAATGGATTTTCTTTTAAAACTTTTAGAATAGACATTAGAATCTAAAGAATTTGCCAGTTGAACAGAGTCAACTAAAAAAGGAATTTCTTCACGGTAATGATCATTCGACTTTATAATTTTATTTACAAAAACCAAAAGCATGATAAATAAGAAACAAGAAAGTATCACCAATCCTGTCTTTACCTTACGAGCTTTTATCAGTTTATATTTAAACTCTTCAACTTCAAAGTGAGCTCCATTTATAGACCTATTGAAGTCTTCTACTTCTCGGTCCTTTGTTTTGAGAGCTGCCTTTGTCCTTTCTAATTCTCTTTCGAGAATATAAATCTTCTTCTTTAAAATGCTAATTTCATTCTTGAGACTATTGACTTCCCATGCCTGATTAGATTCTTCACTTCTATTAAACTGATTAGCATTGAATTGTGCTTTTTTCTTTGAGTCAAGTAGTACTTCTTTTGCTTCATTCAAAAGTTGAAAATACCGAGTATAGAAAGTTTTGTCGTCACTGTTCTTATCAGGATGCAATGCCTTTGCGAGTTTCCGATACGCCTCCTTAACATCACTATCGGTAGCCTCTCGTCCTATTCCTAATATCGAATAATGATCAATTCTATTCATCAATTTTCATTCTGAATACAAAAATGATTTATTCAATTTAATCTAGTTTAGATTTAAGGTTCTTTGAAAGTCAGCAATAATATCAATGAATTTTGAAAATCCATCCATACCTCCAGTCTTTGAAGTTGTAATTACTTCATTCAACCCGCTATCAGATTCAAAAGCATATTCTGAGTAGAGACAAATAGGAATCTGTCGATTATTGCTAAAACGTCTGTCGGGCCCACCATTCTTATTTAAATATTTCCAAGTATAATCAATAACCGTTGCGTCTGACGGCAGACTTTCCTCCTCTACAAACTTCGACATGTTATTGCTGATGGTAATGTTTCTATAGAACATAGCTCCGAATTTTAAGCCGCGTTTCAATATGATCCTTTCCGGAAAGAAATAAAGCTCAATACCTTTTAATTTGATACAGGGTACTTTGACATTTGTTTTTAGAAATGTTGAAGGAAGTCGGTGTGTATAAATACCCCCTACCGGAATCCTTGAAACCAATTGGGTAGCTCCTGCATGATATTTACTATCTGAAACATCTTGTCTATGAAGATTCTGCCAGATCTTTTTAGAAGATGAAAAATCTTTAAAATAGCTAAGGAAGCTTTCATACAATTCCCTTGTTGCATCGTCCATAGTATAATGGAGTTCAAGAGTCTTCCTTTTCTTGTCAAACCTATACAGAAATACGCACCAGCCAATTAGACAAATTACAAGAATAGCAAACAAAAATTTCAATACAGGATAATCTTCTACGCGAGTGAATTCGGAATGATTAGCAATTTCTTTGCTGAAAGCACCCATACTACTATGCACAAAACCGATTTGATCAGGATTACGCTTCACAAAAACCCGTGCCCATTCAATAGTATCAGTACCTGCTCTATCAAATTTTTCAAATTCTTGAGCTCGATAAATGACTGTGCTATTCTTGGATGGCATTTCTCGAATATTAACTTTACGATGTGCTATTGTGAAAACATCCTTTGAAGATTCAACTGTTCTTACCACTTCATTTAAATAACTAATGCCCCAGAAAAAAATAAATATTGAAATCAATACACCAAATGGTATAAAGAATTCAAATCGTTTTGATTTTTCTTCCAGTTCTTTTATAAAGGATCGCGAATCTACATCCGTAACTTTTTCAACGTCAGCAGTTGAAATTGTATGGTTGAAATTTTGACTCGGCTTTATTTCAGGAACTTCCTCTCGAACACTATTTCCTGGTGAATCGATCCGTTGCCGATAGTAGATACCATTTGCTCCTAGGTTGACAAAAGTTCCTCGCTTGTTTACGCTGATACGTGCGCCCTTCACTCCGAACGACATACCAATGCCAGATTTCGAGAAATTGAATCGGAATGGGCCAACTGATTTCGATTTTCTAAATGACCACCCCATTTTAATTATCGTTTAATTCTCTTTTTCTCTCTGACTCATCTCTCAAAAACATCAGTATATCTCTTAACAGCTTAATCTGCTTTTCCTGGTTAGTTACAATATCGTTTACTTTCCAATACCACAATACAAAAACGCGGAGCGCTAGAAAGACTAGTATTGACAAACCTGTAAACAGAATAAATGATATCAATATTTCTGCAGATCCTATGCCGCTCATTACAGTAGAGTTTTAATTAGTTATTTAAATAAGCAACCTGTGAAGATTTAATATTTATTTTATTAACAACACGTGTAGCCCACTCCTGTCGCACATGGATGGCTGTAATTTTGACGAGCACATTAATAGGCTCTACTATATTATCATTTTGCAAATACAAATACAGTCTTCCATTCAGAGGCGTCTTCATTTGTGAGGCCTCATTAATAACGTCACCCTGCTTACATAGAACTGTCGGCTTTCCTAAACTTACCCGAAACAGATTGTCCCAATCACTATAGATCAAATATTTAACATTGTCACTACCTTGAACTTTTTCAAAATAATTTATCCCAAACAATGCCAGTGCAGCCATTGATCCATAACCTGGTATTTTAAGCATGCTGGTTGCTGCTGTGGAAATAAATTTATCCTTGGCAGCATCATAGGCTTGCTTTCCTTCTCGTCCAACGCCAATGTAATAACTCCATGAAACTGTGCCGTCTGGTAAATTGCATTCAACAAGGATCTGATTCGGGTTTCCATTAATGGCGTTTTGTGAAGAGATGGAGGATTCCTGATCGAGTACATGTGTTATTAATGTGTCACTCTTTACAAGATACTTCTCCTGAACAGGTGTGTATGTAGTATCATATGCAGTACGCCAATAAACATTAGTGTTGAATTTCTCTGTTGACGAAGAGGCCGGTATACGTTGTATTTTATACCGGCAGATTCTACCGGCAATTGAGCTGTTTGAAAATCTGAATTTGTAGATCGAAGTTTGATTAATGTTGAGGGTTTTATTTTCAATCTTCTTCGCTTTATAATCCATGAACTTTGAAGAGCCTGGCAGTTCTATGATTTCAATTTCTTTCAACTCCTTTCCATTCACCTCTTCAAAGTTGAATATTAACTGATCCCCTTCAGCAAAGCCGAAATAAAATACTTCTTCGCTAAGAGCAGATATCTTCAAAGTTGACTCTGCAACGTTAATGATATCTTGTGCTTTAAGATTGTAGCCAATTACAAAAACAATCCATACAAAGAATAATCTTGTCATGACGTTATTTATTATCGAAAATAGAAACACTAAACTGAACGCCTATATACTTTTCCCAAGTCGCTCCCATTTCTTTACATGCAAGTAGAAATTCATTGGATACTTGTGAAGGCGAAGTATTCTCCTTTCTAAGCGTTGTATTAGGCAAATAGTACCAATTGCCCTGATTTGACTGAATTCTATCAGAGTAACCATACTTATTTTTTAGATGATTTTTTAATTCGGCATGGATTGTTTCCGATGTCTTTTTTAGATCATATGTTAATAATACAGGCATATTATATATTCTATTTACAAACACAACCAGTCCCAACAACCCACTTACAACACGTACTGGCACATTGACTTTTAGTTTTGTTAGAGCACCCACAATTAGCTGTGCCACCGCATCCACTTCCAGATCCAGAACCAGACCCACTTCCAGATCCAGATCCGCTTCCACTTGACAAATTTTCGCACGCTATGCCATCACTATTATTGTCTAGATTTCTAAGGCACGTTTTATCTGCATCATAAGCAGCTTGTGCTTCTTGTTGGGTGGCATAATCATTACATGTCTTTTGCGGACACCCATGCTCAGAAGTTGAACATCCAAACATGAGTAGTACCACAGAAAACAATATATATCGAATCATGGGTCTGTTTCTTTATGAGTTGAAGTAACGTTGCTGTAATTGAATTCTACAATCAGATTTCCCAAACGACAGTATTTCTTTCCTGTTCATATAAATCTGTTTCCTGTTTATTGATGTTGCCAACATTTACCATTATTAGTAGCAGCACGCTTACAGCGATGACCTGTTTTCGTTAGTGCCGTGCACTGCGATGATTTCGTTCGCGCTGGTATTGTTTTTTTCTGAACCACAGGGCTCTTACTCCCTGCAGTAGATGTTGGAGTTCCTGCACTACCTTGCTCATTGCCTTCACTTTCAACTTCAGTGGCCGGGCCGCAAACACTACAGGCTGTATAACCTTGATCAAGCGCATCTTTTAAATCAATAGCTATTTTACTTTGTCGCAGATAGCGGCAGTCGCCCGTGTGATATTTCGCACCTGTGCGGGTAATATAAACTGTTGTTTGAGCTTCTGATGATGAGACGGTACATGCCGTTAGCAAAAACCACCAGAGAAATAATTGTAGTTTTCTCATGATGCAGAGCTATAGACGTTGTCCTAATCTTTTTAATACGCATTCAACAAAAATTTTTCGCGGGCGGGGAGTCGCAACAGCAACGCAACAGTGCTGAATGGCTTCTCTTATAACTGTTGGGGTAAGTTGTGGAAATACCTTCCTTATCTTATTGATAAGATAGTCTACTTCCCAACTCTCAGAGCAGGAAAAGTCTTTAGCATCTTCTTTTTTCTTTTTCCTATTGTCGTAGTCCGACCAATCTTCAAGCACTTTTATTAAACTCATAGAGGTTTCTTTAACTATGAGTTGAAGCTCCCATTTAAAGTCCTTTTATCTTAATAAGATTTCCCTATAGCACATTTTCCTTTCCGAATGAAGCTATTTACTTTTCCTGCTATTCAATCTTTTCCAATACCCAATCGTTGTGTTTGTGTATAAAGAAATAGTTCTCATGGGGCAATAGTGCTATAACACTCATTCGATATCTCTTGGTGTCTCGACTATTTGTTGGAAAAGTAAGATTTGTGTGTAGAAGTCGAAGGTTGTTTGCAT
Organism: Cyclobacteriaceae bacterium; assembly: GCA_035493595.1. Lineage (GTDB taxonomy): Bacteria > Bacteroidota > Bacteroidia > Cytophagales > Cyclobacteriaceae > DATCRE01. The sequence goes on from DATJHZ010000565.1 coordinate 13,601, forward strand.
ATGTAACCTGCACAACATACTCGTCACCTTTCAATGACGATGTTTCGATATGAAATGCCGTTGGCGCTTTGTTATAAATTGTATAGGCTTCATCGTTGGTTGCCTTAGCATTAACACTTCTATAAAAAATGGGTTTGCTTATTGTTGCCAGATTAGCGGGAGTAACATTCTGAATATCCAGATCTAACATAGTAGCAACATTCTTTCTCGAATGAACTACTGCATTCCCTGTATTGAGCGTATACTCGTTTCGATAGTATGATTTGGCCTCCGTATATTCTATATAAAGTTTTTGAATTTCCTCCGTGTTGGTTCGGATTGCATTTGTGTTTACGATAGTCTGTTGCAGTTCCTGCTCTGCAAGATGTTGAATATCGTCGATGTGTTTTTGAATAGTTTGCTCTATAAATCCAATATCTGGTCTATTATTGTAAGCCTGATAGGTTATTAATAATAAAGCAAAGATCAAGGTTAGAAAGATGGCTAATAATTTAGCCCACAAGTTCTTTCTACTGCTGGCGATCGAGCCAGCAGGTGGTATCATAGGACCTTGCTTGATTATTTCACTAATAAGAGTATCTGTAACATAATCTAGACCCTTGTCTGCTCTTACTGCAAAAATATCTGCCATCAGAGGTGAATGAGTGGCCAATTGCTGAGGGGTAATATCATAGAGCACAGGCAGGATTACCTTCTCTCCATTCTTCTCGCGTGTTAATAAAAAGAAGAACTCATTGAGGGCCCAGATCTTTGAAAGATAAGTTGGACTTAGTATCACTACACCAAATCTGCATTGATCAAGGCTTTTATGAATGGATTCCGTAAGTCTATCACCTACACTCAACTCACGTCCTGAATACCAAACTTTCAGGCCTTTAGCTTGTAGCGCCTCAAAAAGAGCATTAGCAATTGCAATCTTATCCTCTACGGCGTGTGAAATAAACACATCATATAGGTAGTCGACCTTTTTCATTGCAAAAGAATTTGGTCTTAAAAATGAGCAACAAGAAGACCAGCCTCAAGGAAAGTTTCCCAATCAGCTTACTTCCTTTCCGAGTTATTTAATAATCTTCAGCAAACTCATCAACTCTTCGCGGTATTCTCTGCTCATTTGAACTTCATGTTCACCAATCTTAATCATATTACCTTCCAATGAGGTAATGCGATTAATATTAACACTATATGACCGATGAACTTTAATAAAATCCCCCTTTGGTAATTGTTCATGAATGTGATTCATGCTCGAGGATAGCTTGTAAGTCTTCACATCAGTTACTACACTGCAATAAGCACGGTCTGCCTCTAGGTAAAGAATGTCGTGAATAGCAAGCTTAATGTAGGCCTGGCTGTCTGTTCGCAAAAAAACATCCTTTGATAGAACACTTCGGGCCATTGATACATTTTGTGCACGCGCATTGCTAAAGGCCAGATCAATAGCACGTATCAGATCTACTTCGTTAAAAGGTTTGGTTAAGTAATTAGAGGGTTTTGTTTTAAGGGCGCGTTCAACTGTTTTGCTATCGGTATAGTCACTTAAGAATATAATAGGTACTGGCTGCTCTTTCAAAATAAGTTGTGCTGCCGAAATCCCATCGATGGCACCTTCTAACTCAATATCCATCAATATTAGATCAGGCTTGTCAGCCATCGCTCTTTCAATGGCTTCTTCACCCGTGCTGCAAATTCCAACAACTTCAAGTGCATGCTTGGTTAATCGTGCAGCAATATCTTGAGCAATAATAAGTTTATCTTCGACGATAAGTACTTTTATCTTTTCCATAGTTATAAGAGGGGTATGTGTATGAAATAAACAGTTCCACTGTCATTAATCAATAATAATTTTCCTTTCAATTCTTTAATAAGAGTATCAACCATTTTTAATCCGAATGATTGGGATGTTTGCTCTCTTTTGTTTTCCGAAATCCCGATTCCATTATCACGCAATTCTAAAACAAGTTCGTGCTGATGGTGTAATGTCAACCCAATTTTTAATTGAGGCTGATCTTGTTTTATGTAAGCATATTTTAATGCATTGCTGATGAGTTCATTCAATATCAGGCCAATGGGTATAGCCTTATCAACATCAACCGTTACATTATTAATCTGGATGTCCAACGTAATAGTATCATTCGTATACCCATATGTATGCAATAAATAGCCGCACAGCTCATGGATATATTCCTGCATGTTAATCGTTCTGTTTCGATCATCACTATACAGCTTTTTGTGGATCAATGCCATGGTATTTACCCGGCCTTCACTACTCTTGATCACCTGTACGGTATCATCATCTTTCACATATTGTGATTGCAAGCTCAATACACTCGACAAAATCTGTAAATTGTTTTTTACCCGATGATGCAGTTCTTTTAATAGTATTTCAACTTTCCGCTTACTGCGTTGACTTAATCTATAACTATAAAACAACAATACCCCAATAACAAAAATTAAACCCGCTGTTACGATAAGACTTTGAATCCATAAACGCTTAGTCTCAATTTCAGCCTTTTGAACAATACTAGCCTGCTCAAGTGAGTTAATTTGTTGTTCTTTCTTTTCTGATTCATACCGGGCCTGCATCGTCATTAAACTTTGAGTCTTCTCTCTTGATAGCAGGCTATCTTTAACAAGAAGTAATTCCTCTGCATACTTTAAAGCTTTCACCGGATTAGGCTTCTTCGTAAATAACAACACTTTCAATTCCAGGTTTATTCGGAGGTCATCCAATGCCCCGGCTTCTCTTATTAAAACTTCAGCTTCATTAAGTAACGCCTCTGCATTTTCTAAGTCATTTGTTTTAAGCTTGAGCTTTCCCAGATTATTTAATACCTCAGCCTCACCTACACGCTCACCACTTTCTTTTTTGATCGCAAGTGACTGTTTAAAATAAGGTTCAGCATCACTTAGTTGCCCCAACGCCATATATACCTCACCAATAAAATTTAATGTAGTACCAATAGCTTTCTGATCTTGTATTTCTTTTTTGACTTCCAATGAGCGTGAAAGGTAAAACAAGGCACTATCGTAACGCTTTAAGCGACTATATACTTCACCAAGATTATTGTAAGACTGGCCAATACCTTTTTTGTAGTCAATACTCTTTCTTACTGTTAATGCTTTCTTATAGTAAAGAATAGAATTTGAATAATCCTTAATTTGTTCATAAACTCCTCCAATTGTATTGTAGCATGAAGCAAGAGTTCTGTCAGGCGGTAGCTTCTCAAGTTTTGTAAGTGCACCAAATGCACTCTCAAGTGCGTCTTCGTAAAGCCCTTTATTCTTATAAATGATAGCAAGATTATTTTCTATAACAATTGCATGAGCCGTATCTCTAAGCTGAGCATAGTATGATAGTGCACGGTTATAGTATACGATACTGCTATCTGGAAATCCTTTAAAATTGTAAGCCACACCCATACAATCAAGTGAAGATGCTGTCAATATTTTGTCTGAGGTTGATATGTGTATCGATCTATAATAATAGTATAAAGCACTATCAAATTGACTAGCCGAAAGGAATTCAAAGCCGATGTGTGATAAACACCCAGCTATTTTTACTTTATCACCTTCCCTCTCAAAAACGTGTAATAGATTTTTTAAGCTATCAGTTCTCGACTGAGCTTTGCCGCATAGAGAGGAGCAAAAGGTAAATGCGAGCAAAAGATAAAGCTTCATGGTTTGGGTCTTGGCAGTTTAAAGTTAAAAAAAACGGTGTAGGGTTCAAGCCTTCCACCGTTTAATTCAATAAGCACAACTATTTATTTTTTGATTGGAGGAGGTGGTATCCCAATAGGATCATCTTCTCCAACCTTTGGCGTGATTACTTCGTCTGTACAACTCGCGGCAATAAGACCAAAGGCAACGATGGCAACATATAATAGATTTTTCATTTTGTTTAGAGATTAAAATTGGACTGATTCGTCCCAGGAGGCTTGGCAAAAAGGCATGGAAGTTCCATGCAGGTCATGAAGACATTACCTGTAAATAGATTTCCAATACTTCAGCACAAGGTGCCTGGGAACATTACTTGACCATGGGTAGTTGCTTAACTCAGGTAGCCACCCGCCAGCTACCCATGAAGCTTTAAGGTGATTACTCTAAGTCAAGCATTGATCGATCGCGCGCTCTAGAGTGATACAAAGGTGTATGAAAGATTAGCCATAGTTTACCCGCGCCATTCCTATGAATTCGTGTCTTGTTCCTTTCTTTTCCTTTTAATTTCTATTCTCTTATCTTAATGTTATGAAGGCAAAAACAAATCATATCGAATTATTATTAGAGATGCTCTCAAAGAAAACCAAGCAGCCACTTGATCTAACTGGATTTGGTGAGATGAGCGGTATGATAGATTCAGAAATAAGTCAGAAGTATTTGTATGAGAATCTATATCGTAAAAAAGAAATTGCCAAAAAGGATAATCTTGACACCATTAGTGTACAAGCATCAAAGCTAGATCTCATTGCTAAGTATTTGAAATACGATTCATATCGACTCCTCGCACAACAATGGGAAACACCTCTTAATAAAATTTTGGTTAGTTGCCAGGGGAGTTACTACAATTATGTAAGACGAAATTCAGAGGCCGGAGCTATATACTGCTCGCCTGTAAAAATTGAAGAAGTAGATGGAAAAGTTTGGTTTGAATTGAAAGGTCCAAGATGGAATTACAAAGGAGAACTTTCGATGGAGAATGGATGTCTTTTTGTTTTAATGAAAGCTGAGGGAGGTAAGAGTATTCATCACGTTTATAGAATAGGTACAAGAGAAAATCCAAATGTTTTACAAGGGATATTCTCTGGAGTGTCGACAGTGTTTGATCCCATTGGGGGAAGAACGGTATTGATTCGAAATGAAAATGATTTTACTAAACTAAAAAATCTGGAACTCAGCATAAATGAATTGAAGAAATCAAAGGATCTTACTGATCGAAGACTTGCGGAGTATTTTCAGGCTTATGATGTTAATAACCTAAGTATAAATAAGATCGTAACGTTTACAATTGATGATTTAGGTAATTGTAAATAGCTGACCAAATTTCGATTTGATGAACATATGGAAATACTTCTTCAATAGTTATCCTCTCGAACTTGAGGCGTTGTATTCTTTTTACCCCAGAGTAAAATAAGTAGAAAGCCTACTGCGGCACCGCCTACATGTGCAAAGTGGGCAATGCCATCACCAAAAATTGAAAAACCGGTAACGCCCGAAAATAAGTCGATAGTAATTAAAATGGGAATAAAATATTTTGCAGCAATGGGAACAGGAAAAAAGATCAGCGCCAACTTAGCATTTGGATAAGCCATACCAAACGCCACCAACACACCATAGATAGCACCCGAAGCACCAACCGCTGGTGTAGCAAACAGCTGGTAAAAATTGGTAAGCTGTTCCTTTGATATGTTTTTTATAATGCTCGTATCATAACTACCTGTTTTTAAAATAGTTTGTATACTCTCTTCAGAAATACCAGCGCTCAACAGTTTATCATAGAGCTGGTGGAATTGAAAATAATTCACACCTACATAAATGAGATTGGCACCAATACCAGCGATGAAATAGAAATAAAGAAATTTATTTTTCCCCCACATCTTTTCGAGTGGCGAACCAAAGGCCCAGAGTGCATACATGTTCAACAGCAAATGCATGTATCCTCCATGCATAAACATACTGGTAACAAACTGCCAATAGTTGAAATGTTCATTCGCCGGAAAATATAATGCTAGCGAATTGAACATCTTAGTTTCCATACCAGGAACCAAAAAAGTAACGCAGAAGAACGCAACGTTCACCAGGATGAGCACACTTATGGCGTTTAAAAATTTATTCATGGCAAGTGATCAAAGGAAGTAATAACAACTTAAGGCCATAATATACTATGGATTAAGAAGTATCTACTGTGCTGGTGAAATTTTTATCCTTTCTTCCCACTCGACCCTGGCGTCCTTGCGGTAAAAATTAAGTGTGCTGTAATCCTACTCACCGCAGAGACGCAAAGAGCGCAAAGTAACGCAAAGAGTTTAGTGCGGCTTATTTTCCTAGCGAAACCTTTTTTGCCGTGAAGAAAGCATGTGGATCTAATAAACTTAAAGCAACTCCTCGAATAATGTATTTAGCAAATTCAAAAATGAATTCCCTGCGAAACCTTGCGACCCTGGCGTCCTTGCGGTAAAATTAAGTGTGCTGTAAATCCTACTCACCGCAGAGACGCAAAGAGCGCAAAGTAACGCAAAGAGTTTAGTGTGACTT